>NZ_BAAGPR010000027.1:0-78612 GCF_054783955.1 Streptomyces mayteni
CCGGTCACCTCGACCGGCTCGGCGCCGGCGCCGGCGCCGGCCAGACCGTGCTGGTGCGCGGCGCGGCCGGCGGGGTCGGCACCGTCGCCGTCCAGCTCGCCGCGGCGCGCGGCGCGACCGTCCTCGGCACGGCGAGTGAGCGCAACCACGACCTCCTGCGGTCGCTCGGCGCGACCCCCACCACCTACGGCGAAGGGCTGGCCGAGCGGGTCGCGGCGCTGGCGCCTGCCGGGGTGGACGCGGTGCTCGACTGCGCCGGCGGCGCCCTGCCCGAGCTGATCGGCATCGCCGGCGACACGGCCCGGGTGGTGACCGTCGCCGACCTCGGCGCGGCGGCCCACGGCGTGCACCTGTCGCACGGGGCCCCGGTGAAGGAGATGGACGGGGAGGCCGTGGGCGAGGCCGACCCGCTGGCCGTGCACGGGCTGCGGGCCGCGGTGGCGCTCGCCGCCGAGGGCCGGCTGCGGGTGCCGGTGGCGGCGGTCTTCCCGCTGGCCGAGGCGGCCGCCGCCCACGAGTTGAGCGAGAGCCGCCACGCGCGCGGGAAGATCGTGCTGCGCCCCTAGGGCCTGTCTTCCGGATCTTCGTGGGGCCGCGACGCCATACACGGCACCTCGCTGCGTTACCGAATCGCGCGAATACGGCCAAGTATGAGCTGCGATCCGGCGCCTTGCGATGCACCGCATCTGACGCCGCGGCCTGATCCACGGAGATCCAAAAGACAGGCCCTAGGACCCGTCCGGCCGGAACACCACGTCGTCCTCCGACGGTTCGAGGCGCGGCAGGAACAGCACCGCGTCGAAGTCGTCGAGCGCGTCCGGGTCGAGCGGGAAGTAGGCGAAGTACTCGGCTGGGCGCTTCGTCAGGGCTGTGGCCCCGGCCACCAGTTCGACCAGTTCGGCGGCGGGCACCAGCCGGGGAGCCGAAGGGCCGGCGGCCAGTAGGCGGCCCTCCACGGTGTCGGCCGGCGGCTCGTGGATGCCGAGGTGCGGCGCGGAGCCGATCGCGATCGCGATGGTGACGTACTCGGGGCCGAGTGCGCGGGCGAGGTGGGCGCCGGCGGGGCTCCACCACAGGTCCACGCCGCCCATCCGCATCCACGCGGTGCCGCGCCGCAGGTGCTGGTTGCTGGCGAAGGCCAGCACGGGGCCATGGTCGTGGTCGCGGGCGGCGAGCGCTTCGAGGTTGGCCGCCATCATCGTGTCGCGGATTCCGATGGCGTTCGTCAGCCGCTCGTGGTGGTCGGTCCCGGCCAGGACGGCATGGTAGGCGAGCAGGCCGGCGGCGGTGCGGGCGGCGAGTTCGGCGTCGAACAGCGCCTCCGCCGTGCCGTCCGCGCCCTGGGCCGCGAGGCGGGGCACCGCCGAGGCGAGCAGCCAGCGGAGGTCGTCGGCGATCGCGCGCAGTTCGCGGGCCTCCGCCGACCGGCCCACGCCCCGGGTGGGCTCGTACATCACGTCGGGGTTGGTCCACCGGTCGTCGTCGCCGAGCAGCGCGTCGATCCGGCTCCAGGGGTGCGGCTCGGCGGGAAGGTGTGCGGTCAGGAAGGCGTGCAGGGACCACAGGGCTGCGCGGGGGCTCTCGGCGCCGGTGATCTCGGTCGGCGCGTCGAAGCCGGCGAACCGCACCTGCTCGGCCAGCGGCCGCGCGCGGTTGTGCGCGGCGAGCCACTCCACCAGCGCCCGGTTACCGGCCCAGGCCCCCCAGCCGTGGGTGATGCCGTCGGCCAGCACCTGGTCGAGGTGACCGTCGCCGCCGCGGACGTGGTCGTCGACCAGGTGTCCGGCGAGGCAGTCGGACTCCAGAGCCACGCAGCGGGTCCGCCGGCGCGCGACGAGCCCGTGGAGCAGCTCGTCACGGAGGCGCAGGAAGGTGTCCACGCCGTGCACCGGCTCGCCGAGCCCCAGCACCCGGGGCGGGTGCGGCCGCTCGTCGAGGAAGCGCGCGAGGGCCGGGTATATCAACTCGTCGGTTGCCATGGCTTTCACGCTATCGTTGATGTAACGGTTTAAACTTGGTCCGCGAAAAGCCGGTAACAACGGCGAAAAGCTTCAACCCGGGTGAGAGAGGCGGGGCGCTCATGAGGCCGGTGGACCTGGCTCGGCCGTACGGTCTTTCCGGGCAGGCGGTCCGCAACTACGAGGCGGCCGGCATCCTGCCGCCAGCCGAGCGCAGCCCGTCCGGTTACCGCCGCTACACGTCCGGGCACGCGGCCGCGCTGCGGGCCTTCTTGGCCCTGGTCCCGGCCCATGGCCACGCGTCGGCGCGGGAGATCATGACGCTGGTCAACGCGGGGCGGACCGCCGAGGCCCTGACCGTGGTGGACCGCGGCCACGCCGAGCTGCTCACCGACCGGCGGACGTTGGACGCGATCGAGCAGGCGCTGCGCGAGCTGGCCCCGGCGCCGCGCGGGCGGCCGGCCACGGTCGGTGCGCTGGCCCACCAGCTCGGCCTGCGGCCCGCCACCCTGCGCCGCTGGGAGCGGTGCGGCCTGCTGCGCCCGGCGCGGGATCCCGCCACCGGCTACCGGGTCTACGCGCCGAGCGACGTGCGGGACGCGCACCTGGTTCACCAACTGCGGCGCAGCGGGTACCTTCTCCCCCAGATCGCGCCGCTGCTCGCCGAGTTGCGCGACGCCCCGTCCCCCACCTCGGCCGCGGCGGCGATCGCCGAACGCCGCGACCGCCTCCATTCCCGCGCCCTGGCCATGCTCAACGCTGCCGCTGAGCTCGACCGATACCTCAGCGCTCCGCTGGAAACGCGGACAGCCAACGGCAGGTCGGACGTGGCCGAGGAACGCGACCGGCCGATGTGACGTCGGCCAGCGCGCCCTCCGGGGCGCGTTCGCCGGCTCAACGCCCCCGCATCAGCGCGGAGTTTGGCGCGGCACCCCGCGCCAGGGGCGCGCCTGGTCGGCCAACCCGCCGCGAACGCGTGGGCCTTCGAACCGCTCAGGCCGGCAGGCCGTCTCGGCAAAGCTCTGGCGAGAATCTGCCAACAGCCCCTGGACACCGCCCAGTCGATGCGAGATAACGGGTACATACAGTATTCGTCGACTGTATGCAATAAACCATGGCCCCGACCATCGCGTCGAACGAAGGGACGGAACTGGTCATGCCCAAGGACACCCCGGACACCTCGGAACAGCTCATATCAGGTGGGCACCTGGTCGCCAAGGCCCTCAAGAACGAGGGTGTGGACACCATCTACACCCTCTGCGGCGGCCACATCATCGACATCTACGACGGCTGCGTCGACGAGGGCATCGACGTCATCGACGTGCGGCACGAGCAGGTCGCCGCGCACGCCGCGGACGGACACGCCCGGATCACCGGGAAGCCGGGCTGCGCGGTGGTCACCGCGGGCCCCGGCACCACGGACGCGGTCACCGGCGTGGCCAACGCGTTCCGGGCCGAGAGCCCGATGCTGCTGATCGGTGGTCAGGGCGCCCACAGCCAGCACAAGATGGGCTCGCTCCAGGACCTGCCCCATGTCGACATGATGACCCCCATCACCAAGTTCGCCGCCACGGTGCCGGTCACGGAACGGGTGGCCGACCTGGTGTCGATGGCCTTCCGCGAGTGCTACCACGGCGCGCCCGGGCCGTCGTTCCTGGAGATCCCGCGCGACGTGCTGGACGCCAGGGTGCCGGTCGAGAAGGCCAGGGTGCCCAAGGCCGGCGGCTACCGCGCCTCCACCAGGACCGCCGGCGACCCGGCCGCCGTGGAGCGGCTGGCCGACCTGCTGGTCCACGCGGAGAAGCCGGCGATCCTGCTCGGCAGCCAGGTGTGGACGTCGCGGGCCACCAAGCCGGCGATCGACCTGGTCAGGCAGCTCAACCTGCCCGCCTACATGAACGGCGCGGGCCGCGGCACCCTGCCGCCCGGCGACCCGAACCACTTCCAGCTCTCCCGCCGGCACGCGTTCACCAACGCGGACGTCATCGTCATCGTCGGCACCCCGTTCGACTTCCGGATGGGCTACGGCAAGCGCCTCTCCCCCGCCGCCACCGTGGTCCAGATCGACCTCGACTACCGGACGGTGGGCAAGAACCGCGACGTCGACCTCGGGATCGTCGGCGACCCGGGGCTGATCCTGGCCGCCGTGGCCGAGTCCGCGAGCGGCCGGCTCAACGGCGGTGGCTCGCGCCGCAAGGAGTGGCTCGACGAGCTGCGCGCCGTGGAGGCCAAGGCCATCGAGAAGCGGCTGCCGCAGCTGCGCTCCGACGCCTCGCCGATCCACCCGTACCGGCTGGTCAGCGAGATCAACGACTTCCTCACCGAGGACTCCATCTACATCGGCGACGGCGGCGACATCGTCACCTTCTCCGGGCAGGTGGTGCAGCCGAAGACGCCAGGCCACTGGATGGACCCAGGACCGCTCGGCACGCTCGGCGTCGGCATCCCGTTCGTGATGGCCGCCAAGCACGCCCGCCCGGAGGCCGAGGTGGTGGCGCTCTTCGGCGACGGCGCGTTCTCGCTCACCGGCTGGGACTTCGAGACGCTGGTCCGCTTCGACCTGCCGTTCGTCGGCATCGTCGGCAACAACTCGTCGATGAACCAGATCCGTTACGGCCAGAAGGCCAAGTACGGGGACGCCCGCGAGCGGGTCGGCAACACGCTCGGCGACGTGCCGTTCGACCAGTTCGCCAGGATGCTCGGCGGCTACGGCGAGGAGGTCAGGGACCCGGCGGACATCGCGCCGGCACTGCGGCGCGCCCGCGAGTCCGGCAAGCCGTCGCTGATCAACGTGTGGGTGGACCCGGACGCCTACGCCCCCGGAACCATGAACCAGACCATGTACAAGTGAGGAGGCCGACGATGGCCAAGGCACTCGAAGGCGTACGGATCCTGGACATGACGCACGTCCAGTCCGGGCCGTCGGCGACCCAGATGCTCGCCTGGCTCGGCGCCGACGTGGTCAAGCTGGAGGCCCTCACGGGCGACATCACCCGGCAGCAGCTGCGCGACCTGCCGGACGTGGACAGCCTCTACTTCACGATGCTCAACTGCAACAAGCGCAGCATCACCCTCAACCTCAAGTCCCCACGCGGCAAGGAGCTGTTGACGGAGCTGATCGGCCGGTTCGACGTGCTGGTGGAGAACTTCGGCCCCGGCGCCCTCGACCGGCTCGGCTTCTCCTGGGAGCGGATCAGCGAGATCAACCCGCGGCTGGTCTACGCCAGCATCAAGGGCTTCGGCGAGGGCCCGTACACCAGGTTCAAGGCGTACGAGGTGGTGGCCCAGGCGATGGGCGGCTCGATGTCCACCACCGGCTTCGAGGACGGCCCGCCGCTGGCCACCGGGGCGCAGATCGGCGACTCGGGCACCGGCATCCACTGCGTGGCCGCCATCCTGGCCGCCCTCTACCAGCGGCACGCCACCGGGCGCGGCCAGCGGGTCAACGTGGCCATGCAGCACGCGGTGCTCAACCTCTGCCGGGTCAAGCTCCGCGACCAACAGCGGCTGGCGCACGGCCCGTTGGCCGAGTACCCGAACACGGACTTCGGCACCGAGGTGCCGCGCTCCGGCAACGCCTCGGGCGGCGGGCAGCCCGGCTGGGCGGTCAGGTGCGCGCCCGGCGGCCCCAACGACTACGTCTATGTGATCGTGCAGCCGGTCGGCTGGGCGCCGATCACCGAGCTGATCGGCCGCCCGGAGCTCAGGGACGACCCGGAGTGGGCCACCCCGGCGGCCCGGCTGCCGAAGCTGGCCAAGATGTTCCAGCTGATCGAGGAGTGGTCGAGCACCCTGCCCAAGTGGGAGGTGCTGGAGCGGCTGAACGCGCACAACATCCCCTGCGGCCCGATCCTCTCCACCGAGGAGATCATCGCCGACGGCAGCCTGGCCGACAACGAGATGATCGTCGAGGTCGACCACCCCCAGCGCGGCCGGTTCACCACCGTCGGCAGCCCGCTCAAGCTCTCCGACTCCCCCGTCGACGTCGAGCGCTCCCCGCTGCTCGGCGAGCACAACGAGGACATCTACCGGGGCGAACTCGGCCTGGACGACGAGGAGTTCCAGCTCCTCGCGGCGAATGGAGTGATCTGACCGATGACCACCGAGACCACGGAGAACGCGGAACCCGACGAATCGGTGTCGCCGGATCCGCACGCGCGGCAGGCCGTACGCGACCTGCTCGACGCGGTGCGCGCCGAGGGCCGGACCGTGCTCACCGCCCCCGAGGGGAAGCTGATCGCGGACGCCTACGGGATCGCCACCCCGGCCGAGGGGGTGGCCGAGACCGCCGACGAGGCCGTCGCGCTCGCCGACCGGATCGGCTTCCCGGTGGTGCTCAAGATCGTCTCCCCCGACATCTCGCACAAGAGCGACGCGGGCGGCGTGCTGGTGGACGTGATCGACGGCGCCGAGGTGCGGAAGGGGTTCGCCACCATCGTGGCGAACGCCAGGGCCTACGACCAGGAGGCCAGGATCGCCGGCGTCCAGGTGCAGCGGATGCTGCCGCCAGGACAGGAGGTCATCGTCGGCGCCGTGACCGACCCGACGTTCGGCAAGGTGGTCGCGTTCGGGCTCGGCGGGGTGCTGGTCGAGGTGCTGAAGGACATCACCTTCCGGCTCGCCCCCGCCACCCGCGCCGACGCGCTGTCCATGCTCGACGGCATCGGCGCGGCCGAGGTGCTGCGCGGGGTGCGGGGCGCGCCGCCGGTCGACCGGGAGGCCCTCTCCGGGCAGATCGTCCGGGTCTCCCGGCTGGTCGACGACTTCCCCGAGATCGCCGAGGTGGACCTCAACCCGGTGATCGCCACGCCGTCCGGCGCGGTGGTCGCGGACGTGCGGATCGTGCTGGCCGGCGAGATGCCGAAGCAGCGCCGCAGGTACGCGCGGGAGGAGATCCTGTCCACCATGCGGCGGCTGATGAAGCCCCGCGCGGTGGCGGTGATCGGCGCCTCGGCGGAGCGCGGCAAGATCGGCAACTCGGTGATGCGCAACCTCATCGACGGCGGCTTCGCGGGCGACATCCTCCCGGTGCACCCGCGGGCCGACGACATCGAGGGCCGCAAGGCGTACCGCAGCGTGCTGGACATCTCGGCCGAGGTGGACGTGGCGGTCTTCGCGATCCCGGCGAAGTTCGTGCCGGCCGCGCTCGAGGAGGTGGGCAGGAAGGGCATCCCCAACGCGGTGCTGATCCCCTCCGGCTTCGCCGAGACCGGCGAACACGAGCTCCAGGACCGGGTGGTGGCCATCGCCGAGGAGCACGGCGTCCGGCTGCTCGGCCCCAACATCTACGGCTACTACTCCACCTGGCAGGACCTGTGCGCCACCTTCTGCACCCCCTATGACGTCAAGGGCGGGGTGGCGCTGACCTCGCAGAGCGGCGGCATCGGCATGGCGATCCTCGGGTTCGCCCGCACCACCAACACCGGTGTCTCCGCGATCGTCGGGCTCGGCAACAAGTCGGACCTGGACGAGGACGACCTGCTCACCTACTTCGGGGAGGACGAGAACACCGACTGCATCGCGATGCACCTGGAGGACCTCAAGGACGGCCGGGCCTTCGTGGAGGCTGCCAGGGCGACGGTGCCGAGGAAGCCGATCGTGGTCCTCAAGGCCGGTCGCACCGCGCTAGGCGCCCGCGCCGCCGGCTCCCACACGGGGGCGCTGGCGGGCGACGACGCGGTCTACGACGACATCCTGCGGCAGGCGGGCGTGGTCCGCGCGCCCGGCCTGGCGGACATGTTGGAGTACGCCAGGGCACTGCCGGTGCTGCCGGCACCCAAGGGCGACAACGTCGTCATCATCACCGGCGCGGGCGGCTCGGGCGTGCTGCTGTCCGACGCGGTGGTGGACAACGGACTGAGCCTGATGACGATCCCGCCCGACCTGGACGAGGCGTTCCGCAGGTTCATCCCGCCCTTCGGGGCAGCGGGCAACCCGGTGGACATCACCGGCGGCGAGCCGCCGTCCACCTACGAGGCCACCATCAGGCTCGGCCTCGAGGACCCGCGCATCCACGCCCTGGTCCTGGGCTACTGGCACACCATCGTCACTCCGCCCATGGTCTTCGCGGAGCTGACGGCGCGGGTGGTCGGCGAGTTCAGGGACCGGGGGATCACCAAGCCCGTCGTGGCGTCGCTCGCCGGAGACACCGAGGTGGAGGCGGCCTCCGCCTACCTCTTCGAGCGCGGCGTCGTCGCCTATCCGTACACCACGGAGAAGCCCGTGGCCGCGCTGGGTGCGAAGTACCAGTGGGCACGGGCGGCGGGGCTGCTGCTGCCCAAGGGGGCCACCCCCTCGGGCTGACGGCACCACCTCAGCATGCTGGCCCCCCGCGCGCGCCACGCGCGGGGAGCCGGCGGCGAAGAGAACCGGACAGGGGGCGCTGACCAGACTCTTCGGACGCGAGGGAATCGTTATGAGCACAGCGAACGCGCCGGCGACGGCGCGATTCCGCGAAGTGACGGACGCCAACGGGCGGGTCTACCGGGTCGGCGAGTCCGACCGGGACATCATGGGCCGGCCGCGTTGGACGATGGTGCTGCTGCCGTGGATCGCCATGATGGGCATCAGCATCTGCGAGTACGCTTTCGGCGCGGCCGAGGACACTCTGCACGACGCGCACGGCTGGTCCTCGACCAACATCTTCTGGCTGCTGAGCGTCTGGGTGTTCTTCCAGGCGGCGGTGGCCTTCCCGGTGGGGCAGTGGCGGGAGAGCGAGAAGCTCTCGGCCCGCTCCGCGATGCTCCTCGGCGCGCTCGGCGCCTTCCTGGGCTTCCTGGCGCTGAGCCACGCGCCCAACGTGTTCTGGGCCTACCTGGGCTTCGGCTTCTTCGGTGGCTCCGGCGCCGGTTTCGTCTACGCGACCAGCGTGAACATGGTGGGCAAGTGGTATCCGGAACGGAAGGGCGGCAAGACCGGCTTCGTCAACGGCGGTTTCGCCTACGGCGCGGTGCCCTTCGTGTTCATCTTCACCTCGTACATGGACGCCGACAACTACACCGTGGTGCTCGACTGGGTCGGCGTGTACGCGCTGCTCGTGGTCGGCGTGAGCGGCCTGTTCTTCAAGGACCCGCCGAAGAACTGGTGGCCCGAGCACGTCGACCCGCTGCAGAAGCACACCGACGCCAGGACCGCCAGGGCGCTGCGGAAGAACCCGCCGGCCGTGCGGCAGTACACCCCGGCGGAGGCCAGGCGCACGCCGGTGCTCTACCTGATGTGGTTCTGCCTGCTGTGCACCGCGGGCGTGAACATCTTCGGCATCGCCTTCCAGGTGCCGTTCGGCGACGACATGGGCTTCGCGGGCGGGATCGTGGCCACGGCGATGTCGTTGAAGGCCATCGTCAACGGCACCGGGCGCGGCGTCATCGGCTGGATATCCGACCTCTACGGCCGGCGCCAGACCCTGACGTTCGTCTGCGTCGTGCTGGGGCTCGCGCAGTTCGGCGTGTTGTGGTCGGGATCCATCGGCAACATGCCGCTGTTCCTGTTCTTCTCGATGATCTCCGGCTTCGGCGGCGGCGCGATCTTCCCGCTGTTCGCCGCGATGACCGCGGACTTCTTCGGGGAGAACCACAACGCCACCAACTACGGGATGGTGTACAGCTCGAAGCTGGTCAGCGGCCTGCTCGGCTCCGGCATGGGCGCCATCGTGATCGGAGCCTGGGACTACGAGGGCGCGTTCATCATGGCCGGCTCCATCGGCCTGTTCTCCGCGGCGCTCTCCCTGACGCTGCGACAGCCGGGCCAGCCAGGCCGGCAGCGGCTCCGCGACATCGCGCCCAACCCCCAACCCATCAGCCGGGACGTGGAGGGGGCCGAGCTCGCCGAGCCGGTGCCCGAGGAGGTCAGGAGGATCTGAGCTCATGGTAGGAACGCCGGGTGTGCTCGGTGTGCTGGCGCATGATCCGGGTGGCGCCCTCGCCGTCCCCCTCCCTGAGGGCGGCGATCAGCTCGCGGTGCTCGATCCACGACGCCATGCCGCGCTGCCGCGCGACGGGCGCGTAGTACCAGCGCACCCGGCGGCCCACCTGGCCGATCAGCTCGGCCAGCACGGCGTTGGCCGCGATCTCCAACACGGCGGCGTGGAAGCGGGTGTTGAGCTCTATGACGCTCTCCACGTTCGCCGCGCGGGCGGCGGCCTCGCCGTGGTCGCACAGCTCCTCGAGGACGGCGATGCCCTCGGCGTCGGCCCGCCCGGCGGCCAGCCGGGCGGCCTCGCCCTCCAGCAGGGTGCGGACGGTGAGCAGCTGGTCGGCCTCCTCGTCGGTCGGCTCGTGCACGAACGCGCCCTGGGCGGGCCGCAGATCGACCCAGCCCTCGGTGCTGAGCCGTTGCAGCGCCTCGCGCACGGGCTGCCGGCTCACGCCGAGGTGGGTGGCCAACTCGCTCTCCACCAGGTGCTGTCCGGGGCGGAGCGCCCGGGTCGTGATGAGCTCGAGCAGGGTCTCGTACACCCGCTCGCGCAGCGGGCCTGGCCGCTCGAGCCGGGGGACGGTGCCCTGTGTGAGGCCCTTGGACAGCATCGCCGCATCCCTCCCGAAGGCCAGCGAACCGACCATGCTTCCCGATTGCATTTCGTCTACAGGATCCTGTGACTCCAGGGTACGAGGGTGACGGACCTCACGGGCCGGGACGGACGCGTGATCTGCTTCACACGCACACGCTTCACTCGCACTTTCTGAATACCGTAGACGCTTTTCGTGGCCGACCAGGTCGGCTTCGGGAGGCCACTCCCCAGATCGTGTACGCGGCCGGGGGCGCCTTCGGTGCGCCGCTTCCCCGTCCACGCACACCGGAGGGGGCCGGACGGCGGGTTGCGCCCCCTGCGCCGTCCGGCCCCCGTCAACTCCGCGCCCCGCCAACTCCACGCCCGGCCAACTCCGCGAACGGCCGTGCAGAATGGGGGACATGGTGGCGGGCGACAGGTGGATCCGGGACGGTGGCAGGGTCTGCCTCGACTTCGTCAACACGCTGGCCGACCGCTGGCGGGCCCCGCGCGAGACGCTGCCCGAGCCCGCCGAGTTGGAGCGCTGGCTGGCCGGCGCCGGGCTGCTCCCCGAACGGTCGCCCGTCGAGCCCCCCACCGGGCTGCTGCCCCTGGCGCACCGGCTGCGGGAGGCGATCGACCGCACCGTGCTGGCCGTGCGGGACGGCGGACTGCCGGGCCCCGGCGATGTCGCGCTGATCAACGAGGCGGGCTCGGCCGCCCCCGCACCGGTGCGTCAACTCGTCATGGGCAGGGAAGGGTTGACGCCCGGTACGGCGACCAGCGCGGCCGGGGACCCGGCCGCCGCCCTGGGCCTGGTGGCCCAGGACGCTATCGATCTGGTGCTGGCGCCGGCCGTGCGCCGGGTACGGGTCTGTGGCGCGGAGCGCTGCGCGCTGCGCTTCCTCGACCGCTCCCCGGCGCACAACCGCCGCTGGTGCTCGATGGCCCGCTGCGGAAACCGTCTCAAGGCCCGCCGTCATCAGGCCAGGCACGGCTCGGCGCGGGTCTGAACGGCCCCGAGGGGCCCCGGGCTAGAGCCCGTAGCGGCTGCGCAGATGCCGCCAGAAGTCCCGGGACATCCACCGGTCGAACTCGGTGATCTGGGTCGCGCTGCCCGCCCGCATCAGGAAGTTGCTGACTCCGGTGGGCGTCCAGTCGTAGAAGTCGTCGAGCCCCAGGGTGTGCCCCATCTCGTGGAGCAGAATATGGATGTTGTCCTGGTTGATGGCGCCCATGTAGTACTCGCGGCCCATGCGTTGGCCCCAGTCGCCGCCGGCTCCGCCGCCGAACCCGTCGGTCAGCCACAGCGACTGGTCGAAGTGGCGCGCCGCGCCGCCCGGACACTGCGAGTAGTTGCCGTCCTGGTGGTAGAAGCGGTCGCAGGCCGGGGCGCAGCGTGGGGCGCCGGCGCCGTCCAGGTTGCCGATGTAGAGGTCGACCGAGTTGTCGTTCCACTGCAGGAGCGAGCGGTCCCGCGCGGCCCAGCCGACCACCTGCACCGGCACCGAGGCGTAGGGGAAGTTCCCCCAGCCGCGCAGTCCGTCGAACCACTTGGACCACTGCCGCTGGATCGACGCGTTGATCTGGTCGCGCATCTGCGCCGTCACCGGCGTGTTGGACTCCCAGCGGACGCAGTACTGGAGCCGGCCGCCGTTGGCCATCAGCTGGTCCCAGCCGTAGTTGCGGAAGCCGAGCAGGTTGCCGTAGGTGCTTTCCATGTGGCGCCAGACCTCGTCCAGGCCCTGCGCGTACTGGGTCGGCGGGGTCCAGTCGGGGGATGGGTGGTCGGCCTGCCGGTTCGCGGCCGCCGAGGGGCTGGCGAACACCGCGGCGACGACCATCGTCAGCGCCGCGACCAGGCCCGATCGCCATAAGCGGCGGAGGCGGGCACGGGTGCGTCGTGGCATGCGTGTTCCTCTCTGTGGGGTGGGGGTGTACGGCCATCTGTGAGTGGCCGCCGAGGGGGCAAAGGGTTGCCTTCCTCTTGCCCACAGTCCGCGGCACCCGGCCCGCGGGGTCCCCGGGCCGGCCGCGCTGCGCTGGCAGGGCCCGCGCCCCCGTGTCAGCCTGGGCCCCAGGGCACCGCCCGCCAGCGGCACCGGCGCAGAGGGAACCAGCTATGGGTACACCGAACGGCAGGCCGAGCATCGTGATCGTCGGCGGCGGCTTCGCCGGGGTGGAGTGCGCCCGGCGCCTCGAACGCCGGCTGCGCGTCGACGAGGCGATGATCACCCTGATCAGCCCCACCGACTACCAGCTCTACCTGCCGCTGCTGCCACACGTGGCGGCCGGCGTGGTCACCCCGCAGTCGGTCGCGCCCTCGCTGCGCCGGATCCTGCGCCGCACCGACCTGGTGCCCGGCCGGGCGATCGGCGTCGACCCGCGCGCCAGGATCGTCGTGGTCAGGAAGATCACCGGCGACACGGTGGACCTCCGCTACGACCACCTGGTGCTCAGCCCGGGCAGCGTCACCCGCTCCTTCGACATCCCAGGGCTGCGGGAGAACGCCCGCGGCATGAAGACGCTCGCCCAGGCGGCCTTCCTGCGCGACCACGTCATCGCCCAGCTGGACCTCGCCGCCGCCACCATGGACGAGGCCGAGCGGGCCGCCAGGCTCCAGTTCGTGGTGGTCGGCGGCGGCTACGCCGGCACCGAGACGCTGGCCGGCCTGCAGCGCGTCACCGCCGCGGCCGCCCGGCGCTACTTCCCCCGGCTCAACGGCGACCTGATCCGCTGGCACCTGGTCGACGTCGCCCCCAAGCTGCTGCCCGAGCTGGGCGAGAAGCTGGGCGCGGACGCGCTGCGGCTGCTGCGGCAGCGCGGGGTGCACGTCTCGCTCGGCACCACGGTCCAGGCCGTCACGCCGGAGGCGATCACCCTCACCGACGGGCGCACGCTGCCCTCGCGCACCCTGGTCTGGACGGCCGGGGTGGCCGCCAGCCCGCTCGTCGACTCGCTCGGCTGCGAGACCGTGCGCGGCCGGATCGCCGCCAACCCCGACTTCACCGTGCCGGGGCTCGCCGGGGTGCTGGCGCTCGGCGACGCGGCCGCCGTGCCCGACCTGGTCAAGGGCGACGGCGCGGTCTGCGTCCCCACCGCGCAGCACGCCGCCAGGCAGGGCCGGCACGCCGCCGAGAACCTGACGGCGCGACTCCGCGGCCGCCCGCTCACCCCCTACCGGCACCGGGACCTCGGCCTGGTCGTGGACCTCGGCGGCCGGGAGGCCGTCTCCAAGCCGCTCGGCATCCAACTCACCGGAGCGCCAGCCCAGCTGGTCGCCCGCGGCTACCACCTCGCGACGCTGCCGACCGGCGCGGCCCGCTTCCGCACCGGCGCCAACTGGCTGCTCAACGCGGCGTTCGGCGACGACTTCGTGCGCATCGGCTTCCTCGGCGAACACTCCGGCACCGTCCGCGAGTTCGAACAGACCGACGCCTACCTCAGCCCGGCCGAGGTCCGAGCCCGCACCCGCCGCTGACGGCCCTGCCGGCGGCGGGGCGCGCGGATCCGGTTAGGTCCTGTCCTGTCGATCTTGTCGGATCAGCCCTTGGCTCCCCCAGGCCTGGCGGCCTGGGTGGGGGTGCCCCCTGCACGGAGTGCTTGGGGGAGTACCCCCAGATGCGGTGCATCGCAAGGCGCCCCACGCGGCGGAGCCGCACATCGACCGCAGCGCAGCTCATACTTGGCCGTATTCGCGCGATTCGGTAACGCAGTGAGGCGCCGTAGCTGGCGTCGCGGGCCCGGCAAGATCGGCAGGACAGGGCCTAGGTGCGCGTCTGGCCGGGCTGTGCCCCGGGAGCGAACGAGGGGGGAATGCCGGGTGGCGAGCGACGTGCGGGACCTGGCCGGGTGGCTCCGGGTGCCGGTCGGGGCGGGCGCGGAACGCTGGGCGAGCCGGGGGCGCTGCCGGCGGGTGCTGCTGATCGTGCACAACGTGACCTCGGCGACCCGGCTGCTCGACGTGCTGCCGCTCTTCCGCGACGACCTCCGGGTGCAGCTGCTGGCGACGCACGTCGGGTCCTCGCCGTTCGGGGCCGGGGTCGACGAACTGCTGGCCGAGGTCGGGGTTCCGGTGCTGCCGTGGGAGCAGGCGGTCGAGACGCCGGTCGACCTGGCGGTGTCGGCGAGCTTCGGTGGCCAACTCCGGTCATTTGGGGGGCATTTGGTCGTACTGTCGCATGGGGTTGGCTACAATAAGAGACTGGCCAGCGGCCAGCGGCCAGCGGCCAGCGGCCAGCGGCCAGCGGCCAGCGGCCAGCGGCCAGCGGCCAGCGCCGGTGTTCGGGATGGCGGAGGAGTGGACGCTGGCGGACGGCGCGCCCGTCGCGGACGCCATGGTCCTCTCCCACCCCGAGCAGCACGACCGGCTGCGCGCCACCTCCCCACTGGCCGCGCCACGGGCGGTGCTGGCCGGTGACCCGTGTTACGACCGGCTGTTGGCCGGCACGACGTACCGGGACCGGTTCCGCCGCGCGCTCGGCCTCCGCCGCGGCCAGCGCCTCGTGCTGCTCAACTCCACCTGGAACCCGGAGTCGTTGTTCGGCGACGGCGGCGACGACGTGCTGCCGTTCCTGCTGCCGCGGCTGACCGGCGAGCTGCCGGCCGACGAGTACCGGGTGGCCGCCGTGCTGCACCCCAACATCTGGCACGGCCACGGCCCAGGTCAGATCCGGATCTGGCTCGACCGGGCGCGACGCGGCGGACTGACCCTGGTCGAGCCGGTGCACGACTGGCGGCAGGCGCTCATCGCCGCCGACGTCGTCCTCGGCGACTTCGGCTCCGTCAGCTACTACGCGGCCGCCCTCGGCACGCCCGTGCTGATCGGCGCGCCCCACCAGGCAGGACTCGACCCGGAGTCCCCGGTCGCGGCGTTCGTCCGCGCGGCGCCACGGCTGGACGCCGGGGCGCCGCTGCTGCCGCAGGTGGCGGCGGCGCTGGCCGAGCACCGGCCGGCGCCAGGGCCTGCCGAGCTGACGAGTTCGGATCCCGGCCGCTCGGCCGAGCTGCTGCGCGGCCTCTTCTACCGGTTCCTGGGGCTGCCGGAGCCGGCGGCGCCCGCGCTCCTCGACCCGCTGCCGCTGCCGGCCCACCAACCGCCGGCGCGCACCGCGCCGTTGCACGTGGGCACCAGGCTGCTCGGCGCCGGCGAGGTGGCGGTGACCCGGCACGCGGAGCCGGCCCACGAGCCGGCCGCGGTGGGCGAGTCACACCTGGCCGTGCACGAGGACACCCTCGATCCGAGCCGGCTGCAACTGGCCGACGTGATCTTCCGGGAGGGCGCGCCTGACGACGTCCGGTTCGGGCCGCCCGAGCGCTGGGCCGCCGAGGTGCTCGACCGCCACCCCTACTGTGCGCTGGCCGCCTACGTCACCGGGCCCGGGTCCTGCGTGGCGCTGCCCAGGGGCGGCGACCCGCTGACGCTGACGGCGGCTCCTGACGGGGCGGAACCGGCCGCCTTCGCCTCCGCGTTGCACGCCTGGCTGGCCGCCGGCAAGGACGTGGCCGAGCTGTCGGACGGGCTGACCGTGGTGACCGGCTCCACCGCGCACCGGGTCACGGTGACCCGGGATCCCCGGCGTCGAGGCAGCGCTCGCGCAGCGCCCTGAGGTGGGCGAGGTGGTAGTGCGCCCCCTCCTCGGTGAGCGCCGCCAGCGCCTCGTCGATCAGTGGCAGGGCGTCGGCCGGCCGGTCGTGGAACAGCCGGAGCTCGGCGAGGTCGGTCAGGGTCCTGGCCGTGTTGTAGGGCTCGTTGCTCGCCCGGAAGAACCGCAGCGCCGCCTCGAGTCGCTCCTCGGCCTCGGCCCAGGTGTCGCGCCCGCGCTGGGCCAGGCCCCGCTGGGCGCGGCCGCGGTGGCGCTGGAGCAGGGCGCGGGACCTGGGCAGGTCGGCGGCGCCCTCGTCGTCGGGGCCGATGCCGTCGAGCAGCGCGTCCGCCTGGGCGAACAGCTCGTCGGCCGCCTCGAACTCCCAGCGCGCGAGGCGCAGCAGGCCCCGGGTCTCGACGGCGGTGGCCCGGCCGCGCAGGTGGCCGGCCCGCGTCTCGGCCTCCAGGGTCGCGGTGACCTCCCGGTCGGCCTCGTCGAACTCCCGGCGCTCGATCAGCGCGAACGCCAGGAAGACGTGCATGCGCGCCGCCATCCTGGTGCCGGGGCACACCTCGTCCGCCACCCGGGCGCCGGCCCGCAGCGCGGGCAGCACCTCCTCGTGCCGGCCGTCCTTGAGCTGCGCGGGCCACATGGCCTCGCAGAGCGCGCAGGCGACGTCGCCGAGGCCGAACTCCTCGGCGGCCAGCACCGCCTGCACCAGGTTGCCGAGCTCGGCGCCCAGCGCGGCCAGGGCCGCTCCCGTGCTGGGGTAGTCGCCGGCCGGGGCGTCCCGCAGCGCCTGGGCGATCCACCAACGCTCGGGCAGCGCGGCCTTGTTGGCCCGCGCGGCGAAGTCGAGGCACCACTCGACCGACCGCCGCACGGCCCGCGCCGCGCCGGCGACGCCGTCCTGCCGGACGGCCGTCAGCGCGGCGTGCTCGCGCACCGTGGGCCGGCAGCGGTGGCCGCCGTCCGGCAGGGCCTCCACCAGGCCGCGCTCCGCCAGCTCGGCGAGCGACCGCTCGGCCTCGGGTTCGGAGAGCCCGGCCGCGGCCGCCGCCAGGCCGGGGCGGACGGCCGGCCAGGGCCACTGGAAGGCGAGCCGGTAGAGCCGGGCCGCGGCCGGCTCCAGGCTCTGGTAGCTCTCGTCGAGCACGGCCCGCACCGGGTCGCCTGGGATCACGGGGGAACCTCCTCCTGGTCGGTCGCCCTGGGCGAGGCGCGCGGCCGCCGCCCGCAGCGCGTAGGGCCGGCCGCCGCAGCGGTCGAGCAGCTCGGGCACGAGCTCCCTGGCCCCGGCCAGCGTGCGCTCGTCGAGCAGGTCGGCGAGCAGCCGGCGCCCGTCCCGGTCGCCGAGCGGCGCGACGGCTACCGGCTCCGCGTCGACGCCGGTCAGCCGGCTTCTGGCCACCACCACGGTCAGCACGTCGGGCGCGGCGGTGAGCAGCGGGCCGACCTGGGCGGCGGAGGTGGCGTGGTCGAGGACGAGCAGCAGCGAGCGGTCGGCGAGCAGGCGGCCGAACAGCTCCGTGCGCTCGGCGGTGCCGGGCGCGATCTCCTCGGGGTCCACCCCGAGCCGCCGCAGCCCGTGCCGCAGGGCGGCCGCGGCGGTGAGGCCGCGCCCGGTGCCCTCGCCCTCCAGGTCGACGTAGAGCTGGCCGTCGGGGAACCGACCGCGCTCGCGCGCGCCGAACCGCAGCGCGACGGCGGTGGTGCCCATGCCCTCCAGGCCGTGCAGCAGCACCCGGCGCGGGCGGCCGTCGGCCCGCCTGGTGGCCTCGGCGCGCAGCCGGCGCAGTGGCTCCTCGCGGTCGTGGAACGCGCGTGGGCCGGGCGGCAGTTGAGGGGTCGCGCGGATCCCGGCCGGGGTGAGCGTCCGGCTGACGAGCCGCGCGACGTCCGCCAGTTGCCGGGCCACGGCCGGGTCGTCCCGCTGCCGCTCGTCGAGCAGCCGCGCCAGCTCGTCCAGGTCGACGGGTCTGGCCGGCGCCCTGGTGCCGCGCCGGAACAGGCCGCCGATCAACAACGACAGCTGCTTGCCCGCCTCGTTGCCCATGCCGAGGCCGACCGCGCCGAGCATCGCCGTGATCGCCGCGAGCGACAAGGGATCCACCACCGCCCCATCCCCCTCCTCAGGACCCGACCAGCCCGTGGCGGCCCGGTCGCGGATCTCCACGGTAGCGGGAAAGCCCGTCCCGGGGACGGCGAGGTGACGGGGCGTCGGCCGTCCCTGACGCGTGGCGAACGCCGTCCCGCCGCCGACCGGGCGTGGTCCCTTTCCCATCCCTCCATGAGGTGTTCACGATCGCCTCCCCCATAATGCGCGGGTGAGCGATCGCCCCTTCCTGCCGCTGCCGTCCGACCACATACCCGACGGCACCCGCGACTGGCGCGCCAGCGACGCGCGGCGCTGGCTGGACGCCGGCCCCGCCCGCTGGTCGCGCCCGTGGTGGGCCGTGCTCGCCCTGCTGGGGGCCGGCCTCTGGGCCATCGCGAGCACCCCGGTGCCGGTGTGCTCGGAGTCGGCGCCCTGCGGCCCCGCGTGGACGGGGAGCTGGCTGGCCGGCCTGGCGCTGCTCCAGCTCTACTGGGTGTGCCGGCTGCCCGACCTGGCCCGGCTGACGCTGGCGCCGATCGGCCTGCTCTGCGTGCTCTCCGACGCGGCGCTCGGGGCGGCGGAGGGCCCCGCCCGCGTCGCGGTGCTGCTCGCCCTCGGCTTCGCGCTGCTCGGCACGATCCACCGGGTGGCCGCCCACCAGCGGCAGCAGCGGCTCGCGCTGGACCTCGCGGGTCCGGCCAGGTACGCCCTGCCACCGGAGGCGGCCGGCTTCAGCCGGGGGCGGCTCTCGTTCGCCGTGGGCTCGGTGCTGCTCGCGGTCGGGGCGCTGGCCGGCTGGCAGGGCGAGCGCGAGGTGGCCGACCACGAGGCGCGCGCCGACCGGGCCACGGTGTTGCGGGCCGAGGTCGCCGGGCAGGACGAGGGCGAGATCGCCGTTCTGCTGCCCGGTGCGGAGGAGGAACGCGTCGTCGGCGCCTACGCCGAGGACTACCCGGTGGGCTCCGAGGTCGCGGTGCTGGTCGACGGCGACTGGCTGGGGTTGGTGGCCGAGCCCTACGACGCCTTCGGCTGGCAGACGCTGATGCTGCTGTTCGGCGTGCCGGGCCTCGCCTTCCTCGGCAACGGGCTCGACGGCCGGGTCCGCGCCCACGCGCTGCGCGGGGCGCCGCTGCCCACCCTGCGGGTGCTGGTGGCGGAGAGCCACGAGAACGGGCGCACCGTGGTCTACGCGGTCGACGACCCCGCCCTGGCCAGGCCGGTCCTGTCCTTCAACTCGCTCGCGGTGCCGGCGGACGGACAGGACGGGAACGACGGCGACGAATGGGGCGAGGAGAGTTCGTCCGAGGAGCGGCGGGCGGCCGCCAGGGCCGCGATGGAGGACGTCGCCGCGATCCTGAAGGGCGAGGACGAGGTGCCGCCGGTGCGCGAGGGCGTGCTCTACGGCGTCCCCCGGCCCGGCGGCGAACTCGGCCTCGTCGCCCACGCCTTCGGCGAGCCGATGCTGGAGCTCTCCACCAGCCCGGTCCGGCCGGCCAGGGAGGAGAACGGGGATCGCGGCAGGAGCCCGCAGCCGCGCCCGCGGCGCTCGCGGCGGCGGGCCGGTGTCGTCGACGTGAGCGCCGCGGCCGAGGCGACGGCCGCCCGGCTCGGCCCGAGCGCCGAGCCGTTGAGCTGGTCGGCGGGAGCCGTCTCCCGGGGCGTGGGGTTCTTCCTGCTCTTCGCCCAACTCGGCATGGTGGCCACGGTGTTCTCCGGCGGCCCCGGCCTCTCCTGGGTGCTGCTGCTCGGCCTGCCCGTCTTCGTCGGCTCCTGCGCCACCGCGCTCAACTGGCGGATCACCGCCGACCGTCAGGGCCTGTGGGTGACCGGCGCCTGGCGGGTGCGGCACATCCCCTGGGAGCGGCTGACCGCCGTGCGGCACGAGGGGGACGACATCCGCTTCGGCATCGGCCGCGCCCCGTCGATCGCGCTCAGCTTCACCGGCGCCGCCTGGCTGGAGCGGCGGCTTGGCCACCTGCCGCGCGCCGTGCACGCCGTCGAGGAGATCCGCGCCCTGCACCGCAGGCCGGAGTTGCGGCCCGAGCGCGACTCGCGGCCGGCCGACCACGGGATGCCGATCGGCCCCGTGGTGCTCGGCGCGATCGTGATCGCCGTGGTGGCGCGGCTGCTGCTCGGCTGAGCGGTCGCCGGCTCAGCGGGCGGCAGCCGCCCCGTACGCCTGGCGGAGCGCGCCGGCGAAGGTCTCGACCGGCTGGGCGCCGGAGACCCCGTAGGCGCCGCCGAGCACGAAGAACGGTACGCCGGTGATGCCGAAGCGCCTGGCCTGCTGGAAGTCGGCCTCGACCTCGGCGGCGTAGCCGTCGCCCGCCAGCGTCCGCCGGATCTCGTCCTCCGGGACGCCGACCTCGGCGCCGAGCCGGACCAGGGTCTGGTGGTCGTCGACGGTCTCGCCCTCGCCCAGGTGGGCGGCGAGCAGCCGCTCGTGCATCGCGTCGCCGAGCCCGTGGGCGGCGGCCAGGTGGGCGAGCCGGTGGGCGTCGAGCGTGTTGACGGAGATCGCGCGGTCGAGCCGGTAGCTCAGCCCCTCGGCGGCGGCCAGGTCGGTGACCCGCTGGGTCATCTCGCGCACCTGGGCCGGCGCGGCGCCGGTCTTCTTGGCCAGCATCTCGCTGGTCGGCTCGCGCAACCCCGCCGGGTGGGAGGGGTCGAGCTGGAAGCTGTGCCAGCGCACCTCGACCTCGTCGGCGTGCTCGAACGAGTCGACGGCGCGCTCCAGGCGGCGCTTGCCGATGTAGCACCAGGGGCAGACCACGTCCGACCAGACGTCGATCACCAGCGCGCTCACAGGTGGCACACCCCGTCCTCGCAGACGGGCCCGGCGTCCGAACCGACGATGACGAGGGCCGGCGCCTCGGCGTCCGGCGGCTCCGCCGCCGACGCGGCGGGCGGTGGGGTGGTCTCCTGGGGTGGAGAGGTCGACATGGTGACTCCCGCGGCCGATGGTTACTTCTCGTGCGTAACCCCGGCCCGGGGGGACGTATTCCCCCGGCCTCCTCCGCCGGCGGGAGGGGAGGCCGGGGAACGCGGCGGTCAGGCGTAGGGATCGAACGGGACGCCGGCCGGCAGGGCCCGCTCCAGGTGGGAGGCGAAGGCGCTGTCCCTGAGGCCGAAGGAGGCGGAGCCGAAGTCGGCCTGGCTCAGCCGGTCGCGCAGCCCGGCCGGGTAGCCGTTCCAGCCGACGAGCGGCGGGTACTGCCAGGTTCCCTCGTGGTTCTCCGGCGGCTCGTCGTTGTTGTTGGCGGGACGGAAGCTGTGGGTGCTGATGCCGTCCTTGTGGTAGACGACCTTGGGGTGGGTGCCGTCCCAGCGGATCTGGTCACTGCGGTAGATGTCGAACTGCCCGTGCGCCGAGGTGGCGACGTACCTGGCCTGGTCGTTCTGCACCCACACGACGACGTGTTCCCAGTCGTGCCGGTGCCCGCCGAGGCCGCTGCCGGCCACGGCCTGGTCCTTCTCGAAGTAGAGGCCGTACATCACGGCGCACCAGCCGTTGTCGCACTTGGTGCGGGAGTACGCGTTGGTGTTGTCGAGGTCCCAGGCGTCGCGGCACTGGCCGTTGAGGGCGCCGCTCGGGTTGAGGCCACCGTTCAGGGTGCCGTCGGGGCCGATGGCCGGGGTGGGGTAGCAGCCGTCGGTGTCGTAGTCGAAGGCCGGCTGCCAGGTCCGCTCCAGCGCGTCCGCGTTGGCGGGCAACGCGGACGGCGGGTCCGCGAGGGCGATGCCCGGCAGACCGACGACCAGCGCGAGCGCGCCGCCGATGACGACGGCTGCCCGGCGGATCCGCGAACTCGTCTTCATGTGTCCTCCCGTTCGGCGGTGGGGTGGGGACCCACGCCGGACTTGTCATGACCGGACCATCGTCGGGGAGATGGGCGACGGCGTCGAGTGCCCGCGCGTGTCGCCCTGGTGACGGATCGACGAACTACGGGACGGGCGCCCGGCGTTCCGCCGCCGCATGGTTGCCCCTCCCCCGCAGGGCAAGCCGGCTCAGCCGGCGATCGCCCGGGTGAACTGGTAGCAGGTGAAGGTGACTCCGCCGGCCGCCATGCAGAGGCCGGTCAGCGTCGTGAACGCCATCATGGCCCGGACATAGGGCGAGAGCCGGGCGGCGGCGCGGCTCGGCTCTCGCGGGTCGTAGCTGATCTCCAGGCATTCGCCGCCGATCGAGTCCCGGTAGTGGTGGACCCGCCCAGTGAGGTCGGTGTACCGGTACACCTTCATGGTGTCGGTGTGGTGGTCGAGTTCGCCCACCACGGTGATGCCGTGCTTCGTCAGCCGCTGGCTTTCGCGCAGCCCCCGGCCGACCACCGCCACCATGAACGCCCCGACGGCCGCCAGGAGTTGGAAGAACGGCAGCGCGACAGCGAGCTCCGAGTCGCGGCGCACCGCCACCGTGACGTCGACGGCGGTGAGCACCGCCACCGTCGCCACACCGATGACCAGCAGCGCGGGCCCGCGCTCCGCGACCCGCGCGGCGGCGGTGCTGATCGTGCTGACCAACTCCTCGCCGTCCACCGGCCGTTCGCCGGGCGGCCGGCCCGCGAGGCGGGCCGCGAGTGCCGCGCGGAAGGCGGTCGCCGTCCCGGCGTCGGCCTCGTGGAGCGCGTACACCACCGCTGGCCGGTCAGGGCTCGCCTTCGTCAGCACGACCTCGACGGTGCCGCTCATGCCCCGAACCTCCGCCACGGCCGCCAGCGGGATCCGCGCCACCCGCCCGTCCCTCTCCCATCTCACCTGGCCGGAGCCGGCGTCGAAGTGGGCGGTGGCGCCGCTTCCACGGAGCACGAGCGAGGAGGGCGGAGGAGTCGTCGTCACGGGGATACGACTCTCCGCAATGGGGGGAAGGTTGCACCGCAGGACAAGGTTGTCGGCTGAATCACATCGGCGATGGAACGTCTACTGTGACGCCAGGCACGGAAACAGCCCGGAAACCGTACCGAACGTCACAATCACTCCGTGACGACACAGCAGAGCGAGACCACACGAATCGCCTCAGCCATTGCGAAGTACACGCATGACAACTTCGCTGTGATCGCCCTTAACGGCCTCGGCGGAGCCGGAAAGAGCACGCTCGCGACAAGGCTCGCCGAAGCTCTGGGCGACGCACCGCAGGCCACCATCGTCCACGGCGACGACTTCTACCGCCCGATGGCCCCGGAAGAACGGCTACGCCTCACCCCCGAAGAGGGTTACCAGCAGTACTTCGACTGGCAGAGACTGCGCGACCACGTACTCATTCCGCTCGCCACAGGCAAGGCAGCGTCCTACCCGCGCTACGACTGGTCGACGGGTGCGCTGACCACGGACGAAATCGGTGTTCCCCGGTCCGGCACCATCATCGTCGAAGGGGTCTACACCACCCGCCCGGAACTGGCCTGCTACTACGACCCCCCAACACCGACGGCATGCGACCGACCTGCTTCGCGACCAACACTCAGCACACGCCGATCGCACGGCTGGAACTGCGGCACCACCCGTGGGCCCGGGCGGGGTGGCACGACGGAGCCGCGCCGCGTGCGCCCGGCCGTCCGATTGAACGCCGCTGCCGTCGTCTACGGCAGGGCCCAGCGCACCGGTTCCGCGTCGCCTTGCGGGTCGAACGACACGCCGGTGGGGGAGTCGCCCGGGTTGAGCAGGTGGACAGTACAGCGCTGGACGGTGTCACCCGGGGCTATCAGGGCGTAGGGGACCACGCTGGGGCACGGGTCGCCGGGCTCGGCGTCCCGCATACCCGCGTTGCGGCCGTAGCCGGGCTCGCCGCTGGTGGTGAGCAGCTCCACGCCGTCCGACATCTCGGGGTAGAGGTCCAGCTCGGTGTGGTCGTTGCGGTACTCGAAGGTGACGAAGTACGGGATCCGGTTCAGGTCCTCCTCTTCGAGACGGTCGGCGTAGCCCGTGGCCTGGAGGTCCGCCGAGCTGGCCTCGGTCACCCGCGGTGGGCTGACGTGCAGCGGGAAGGGGCCGTCAACCAGCGATTCCCAGACGACGTCCGCTGGCTGGTCGGCGGGCAGCAGGTCCCTGGTGGCGGCCGACGGGTCCTGCTCGATCAGCCAGTAGATCGCTTCGCCACTGTCGTCCTCGTAGAAGACGGAGGCGGGGACCAGGTCGGGCGGGGCGAGGAGGACGTGGCAGACCTCGGCGGTGTCGCCGGGCTTGAGGATGTCCGGAGCAGGCGCGTTGCAGGCGGTCGGCATGGCTGCGGCGAGGTCATCCCGGCTCATGAGCGGGGTGTTGGCGTACACCTCCAGTCTGCGGTCGCTCCGCTCGCCGTCGGTGCCGACGACGAAAAATCCGCGTAGATCGGGGTCGGGCACGGGGTCGGCCCCGGTGGCGGTCACCCGGAAGGTGAAGTAGTACGGGACGCTGTCCGCCCGGTCCTCGTCCAGGTCGATCCGCTCCAAGTCGGCCTTGGCGCCGCGGGCCAGGCCGACCGGGGTGATCTCGACCTGGTGGACCGGGGCGTCGTTGCCGACCTCCGTCCAGGTGGCGCGACGCTGGGTGAGATCAAGCGGCATCGGCTCGGGCGAGGCGTCGGCCGCCTGATCCGCCCGGTCTCCCGCGCCGTCGTCACCCCCCGACGCGTCCTGGTCCGTGCCGCAGCCGGCCAGCAGCAGGATGGCGGCGCCCGCGGCCCCCGCTCGGTAGGTGGTGGGGATTCGCATCCACATGCTCGTTTCCCAGGCATCTCGGTGACAGCAAAGGCGAAGCACAGCGGCAGGGCGCGCCACATGAGTGAGGCACACCCTGCCGAAGTCTGCGGGTCAGCCTAGCCTCGCGCCTTCATGAAGCGGACTGTTCAACTGGTGATCAGGCAGGCAGAAAGTGCCTTTGCCTGCGGCGCTCGGCTTGAAGTAGTCGACTGAGGTGTTGTACGAGTGCGCGGGGGACATCGAGCGTGGCAGCATAGGTGACCAACGTGAGACCTCTGGTGTTGCGGACGATCTTGTGGTGAGAACCGTCCTACCAGGGGTCTTACGTCTGTCCGCCACCGGGCCCGGCCTGCCCGATCCGCCCAAATGCAGGCGCTCCACACTGCTTCGCGTAGATCGTTTCGCTGAGAAAACCTCAATGATGTGTTCCGCGAACGCAGGGTGGCTGTTCGACCATGCCTCAGCGCATGGAGTAACGCATCAAGCCTCTCCGCCGTCGCGTGTAGGACGTTCGCCGGAGCATCGCTTTCACGAAACGCTGGACCATTCGGCAGGACAGCCAGCTCGACGCAGTCGTTGTCCGGGCCGATTCCGGAGAAAGAGGACTTCTACCAGCTCACTCGACGGGGCATATGGTTCTCCCTTCGCATGTCAGATCCCAGACGGCCAGTTCGCCGACTCCGATATCGCGTCGAGCAGTGCCTTGAGCCGCAGTGGAGTCGCGGACAACACCGTCTCGGGCGTTTCGCCTTCGCGCAGGACCAAACCGCTCCCGAAGGCCGCGAGTTCCACACAGTGGTTGTCGGGCTCCGTGCCCGAGAAGGATGACTTCTGCCAGCGAACGAGGTTCGAGTCCTCCATGGAGCACACCTCTCAGAGTTCATGGGCCAGGCGTTGGACGAGGTCCCGCGACGCGGATGGCGAGAGTGCGGAGCGCGTGACCTTGTCCATCGAAGCACGGTACTTGGCGAGTTGCGCCTCGGCGTCGAGCCAGACGGCGCCGGGCATGGCGTCGATGACGACCGTGTCGAGCCGGGCCACGGAACCGCGCACGTGCAGGATCGAGTGACCAGCGCCGCCGAAGTGATCGGTGTCGAAAGGGATCACCCGGACGGTTACGTTGGGCCTCTCTGACTGAGCCAACAGGAAGAGCAGTTGTTCACGGGCGACCTTGCGGTCGGTGACTCGCGTGCGAAGCGCGGCCTCGTGGGTGACCGCGAGCAGGGAGAAGCCGGGCCCGCGGTCCAGTACGTCGCGCCGTCGTAGTCGGAAGCTGATGGCCGCTTCCAGGGTTTCCGGGGCGGGTTCCGGGACGGCGTAGGACAGCACGCCGCGCATGTAGTCCTCCGTCTGAAGGAGGCCGGGCACGTACGCGGCTTGGTGGGTATGCAGTGAGTGCGCGTGGTGCTCCAACTCCGCGAGGTCGAGGGCCGACTGGCCGAGCCGGTCGCGGTACTCCTCCCACCAGCCTCGGGTGCGTTCGCCGGTCATCGCCACCAGTCCGTCGATGAAGCGTTGATCCACGCAGTCGTAGTGGGCCGCCATCGACCGCAGCCGCTCAGGCGCGATGCCGACGCGGCCAGCTTCGGCGTGGGAGATGCGGGTCGGGTCCATGCCGAGGCCCTTCGCGGCCTGTCGAAGAGTGAGACCGGCCCGTTCCCGCATTCTGCGGAGTTCGGTGCCGAGGCGCTCCTGACGTGCCGTCGTGATGCTGCGCGATGCCATGCGCCCCTCCACTGCCCATGTGTCGGTCAGGTGCACGACCGGGCACCCACACGACGGAAAGTAACCACCCGATTCTAGGCCAGCGTTGACCTAGGCCAGAATTGACCTCTACGTTCCATGATGAGAGGACTACTCAACGCTACGTCGACCGGAGGGACACATGATGCCCAGCAGCTTCAACGAGGAGATCCAGGATCTGGTGATGGCCAACGTGCCGCGGCGGTTCGCCGTCGTCGCGGAGTGGGTGGACGAGGACGGGGAGCGGAACGCGGCCGTGGCGGGGTGGGGGTTGGCGGATCCGGACGATGGGGGCGCGGTGTTGCTGGGGACCGGCGAGCGGCGGGTGGTGTTCAGCGACTCGGCGGAGCGCGCGGCTGGCATGGTGCGGCGGCTCGCGCGGGGGCCGGTCAGCGTGCGGTGGGTGGACGCGGAACCGGTCTGAACGCCAAGTTCGGTTCGGGCGTCTGGTGACTTCGGCCCGCCGGGGGCGGACGCGGTCGTGTGCATGCCCGGGGCCGGGCGCCGCCCCGCCCCGAGCGAGGGCCGGGGGCGGGGCGGCGCACCCTGCGGGGCGCCGCGCTCGGGGGGCGGCGCCCCGCACGGGGTGCGGGTGGGGTGGGGTGGGATCAGTTCAGGGTCGAGACGTCGATCACGAACCGGTACCGCACGTCGGAGGCCAGGACCCGCTCGTACGCCTCGTTGATCCGGTCGGCGGAGATGACCTCGATCTCGGAGCCGATGCCGTGCACGGCGCAGAAGTCGAGCATCGCCTGGGTCTCGCGGATGCCGCCGATGGCGGAGCCGGCGAACGACTTGCGGTGCATGAGCAGCGAGAAGACGTTGATCGCCAGCGCCTCGGGCGGGGCGCCCACGTTGACCAGGGTGCCGTCGACGGCGAGCAGCGAGAGGTAGGCGTCGATGTCGATCTTCGCGCTCACCGTGTTGATGATGAGGTCGAAGGAGCCGGCGAGCTTCTCGAAGGTCTCCGGGTCGCCGGTGGCGTGGTAGTCGTCGGCGCCGAGCCGAAGACCGTCCTCGCGCTTCTTCAGCGACTGGGAGAGCACGGTGACCTCGGCGCCCATCGCGTGGGCGAACTTGACGGCCATGTGGCCGAGGCCGCCGAGGCCGACGACGGCCACCCGGGTGCCGGGGCCGGCGTTCCAGTGGCGCAGCGGGGAGTATGTGGTGATGCCGGCGCAGAGCAGCGGCGCGGCGGCGTCGAGCGCGAGGCCGTCCGGGATCCGGACCACGAAGTCCTCGGTGACGACGACGTGGGTGGAGTAGCCGCCCTGGGTGAGGGTGCCGTCGACGTCGACCGCGGCGTAGGTGCCGATGTTGCCCTTGAGGCAGTACTGCTCGTCGCCCTTGAGGCAGTTGACGCATTCGCGGCAGGAGTTGACCATGCAGCCGACGCCGACCCGGTCGCCGACCGCGTGTCGGGTGACCTCGGGGCCGACCTCGGCGACGATTCCGACGATCTCGTGGCCGGGGGCCAGCGGGTAGGTGACCGGGCCCCACTCGCCGCGGACGGTGTGGATGTCGGAGTGGCATATCCCGGCGTACCTGATCTCGATCAGCACGTCGTGCGGTCCGACGTCACGACGCTCGATGGTCGTGGGCGCCAGCGGTTCGGTGGGGGACGTCGCGGCGTAGGCCTTGACAGTGAGCACAATTCTCCAGCGTGAGGGTGAGGGGTCGTTCGTCGCTACACCGCCATGGTGCTCCGCCGGCACGGCGCGAGGCAGACCGCGTCGTGCCGGGGAGCGACGTTCCGGGTTGTGACAGGGCCCCCCTCACGGGCCCCCGGCCCTGGCCCCGGCCCTGGCCGGGGGCCGCGCTCAGCGGAGCGGCACCCGGAGGAAGGTGACGGAGTGGGGTGGGAAGGTGTAGGTGAACCGGTTGTCGACGCCGCGGAAGGTGCACTTCACGGGCTCGATGGGCTGGTCGGTCTCGCCGTTGACGGCGTCCGGGTCGCCGGTGAGCGTGGTGACCTGGGCGGTGCGGCCGACCCGGGTGCCGCGGCCGAGGTCGACGGCGGTGACGGCGGCCTCGTCCTGGGCGTTGACGACCTTGATGATCAGCTCGCCGGTCCGGCGTCGCGGGTGACGACCTGCCGGAAGGGCTCGGGGGTGGGTTCGGTGAAGCCGCCCCACTCCTCGCCGTCCAGGAAGAGCGTGACGTCGCGGCCCCTGACCTCGATGTGGATGTCGTAGGCGCGGCCGGTCTCGATGGTGGTGGCGTCGCCGACGATCTCCGCCTTGGCGCCGCCGACGGCCTGCTCGACGGCGGAGCGGGTGTTGCCCCAGCCGCCGAGGTTCCACCAGTAGTAGGTGCCGGTGTCCTGGACGCCGAAGCCGATGAGGAAGCCCTCGGCGCCGGCGCGCTTGGTCGCGGTGACGTCCAGGTCGTAGTCGGTCCAGCCGGGGTCGCCCGCGACGAGCATGTTGTCGGTCGAGGTGGTGTCGGCCTGCACGAGGGCGCCGTCCTGGACGGCCCAGCTGCCGGCGCCCGTGGTGGGCGTCCACTGGTCGGCGCCGTTCGAGAAGTCGTCGGTGAGGAGGGTCTCACCGTCGGCCGAGGTGACGGTGACGTCGTCGTAGGCGGCGCTGGTGGCCCAGGTGGCGAGGCCCACGGCGCCGCTCAGGTCGTCGTCAGTGCCCGGGGTCGGGGTGGCGCGGCTCGGCACCACCCGGTCGCCGGTGTTGGTGGCGAAGAGCCGCTGCACCTCGTAGCTCGCGGAGCCCCAACTGGCGTCGTTGTCGAACCAGATGAGGTCGGGGCGCCACTGGGTGCCCTGGGTGTGGGCGAGCAGCGGGGCGTAGGAGGCGAGGCGGACGACGTCGGCGTTGCGTTCCAGGCCGGTCATCTACACCCTCCACGGGGACCCCTGCCTTCAGGCGGGGGAGGAATCGGGCGGCTGCGGATCAGGGCAGGGGACCGCGATGCGCTGTCAAGGCGGATCGCGATGCTCTGCCCCACGGATTTGATCTTCACCTGATCCGACACTGGTTTGCGACCGTGGTTGTGGCGTGCGTGAAGCGGGCGTATAAGTACCGCTTCTATCCGACTGATGCGCAGGCAGTGGAGCTGTCGCGCACGTTCGGTTGCGTCCGCAAGGTCTACAACCTGGCGCTGGCCGCTCGTACGGAGGCGTGGGCACGGCGGGAGCGGGTCAACTACAACCAGACCTCCGCGATGCTGACGGCGTGGAAGAGAACGGAGGAGTTGGCCTTCCTCAACGAGGTGTCCTCGGTGCCGCTCCAGCAGGCGTTGCGGCACCTACAAGGAGCGTTCACGAGCTTCTTCGGTAAGCGGGCGAAGTATCCCCGGTTCAAGTCGCGGAAGAAGTCGCGGAAGTCCGCCGAGTACACCACCTCCGCGTTCCGCTTCCGGGACGGCGAGCTGCATTTGGCGAAGATGGGCCAGCCGCTGAACATCGTGTGGTCGCGGCCCCTTCCCGAGGGCGCCGTCCCCTCGACGGTGACCGTGTCCCAGGACGGCGCGGGTCGTTGGTTCGTCTCGATGCTGTGCGAGGACCCCACCATCAAGCCGCTCCCCGCGACCGATGCGGCAGTCGGCATCGATGTCGGTCTTGATCACCTGCTGACCCTCTCCACCGGTGAGAAGATCGCCAACCCGAGGCACGAACGCGCCGACCGTGCCCGGTTCGCCCTGGCGCAGCGCCGCCTGGCGAAGAAGGCCAAGGGCGAGGGGGCGAACCGGGCCAAGGCCCGGCGCGTGGTCGCCAGGATCCACGCCAGGATCGCCGATCGCAGGCGGGATCACCTGCACAAACTGTCGACTCGGCTCGTGCGTGAGAACCAAACGCTCGTGATCGAGGACCTGACCGTGCGCACCATGGTCAAGAACCGGAGCCTGGCCCGCGCCATCTCGGACGCGGCGTGGTCGGAGTTCCGGAACATGCTGGAGTACAAGGCATCGTGGTACGGACGGGACATGGTGGTGGTCGACCGCTTCTTCCCCTCCTCCAAACTGTGCTCCCACTGCGGCACCCTCGCCGAGAGCATGCCGCTGAACGTCCGTACCTGGACGTGCGACGGCTGTGGCACGACCCATGACCGGGACGTGAACGCGGCCAGGAACCTCAAGGCCGCCGGGCTGGCGGTGACAGTCTGTGGAGCCGGTGTAAGACCTCAACGGAGAACTCCGAGCGGGCAGTCGGCGACGAAGCAGAAAGCCCCACGGCGCGAGCCGTAGGAATCCCCTTCATCACGGGAGGGAGGAAGTCAAGAAGGCGGCCTCGGCGAGGAACATCGACCTCGATGACCTCGCAGAACCGGACGAAGTTCTCGAAAAACTCATCGACCGGGCTCTCCTCGTTGCCGACCGCCGGCCAGGGCCAGGGCGGTCGCCAGGAGTGGGCGGTGTCCGCGTCTCATCTGCTCTCCACTGTCCTCGGGTTGGGAGGTCTCTGGTGGGGTCAGGACGTCTCGGGTCAGCGGGCGGCGAAGGAGTGCACGGTGGTGGAGCGGTAGGTCGCGCCCGGGCGCAGCACGGTGCTGGGGAAGTCCGGCTGGTTCGGGGAGTCGGGGTAGTGCTGGGTCTCCAGGCAGAGCCCGTCGCTCTGCCGGTAGGCGTTGCCCGTGGTGCCGTTGAGGGCGCCGTCGAGGAAGTTGCCGCTGTAGAACTGCACCCCGGGCTCGGTGGTGGCCACGGTCATGGTGCGTCCTGAGGCGGGGTCGTGGAGGGTGGCGGCGTGCCGGGGGCGGGCGGTGAGTCCCTTGTCGAGGACGAGGTTGTGGTCGAAGCCCTTGCCGTGGCCGAGTTGGGGGTGGTCGCGGCGGATGTCCTGGCCGATCGGCTTGCCACGGCGGAAGTCGAAGGGGGTGCCGGAGACGGTGGCGAGCTCCCCGGTGGGGATGAGGGTGGCGTCGACCGGGGTGTAGCGGGAGGCTGCGATCTCCAGCCGGTGGTCGAGGACGGATCCGGTGCCCTCGCCGCTCAGGTTGAAGTAGGTGTGGTTGGTGAGGTTGACGACGGTGGGGGCGTCGGTGGCGGCGGCGTAGTCGATGCGGAAGTCGCCGGCGTCGGTGAGGGTGTAGGTGACGGTGACGTCGAGGGTGCCCGGGTAGCCCATCTCGCCGTCGGGGCTGGTCCTGCGCAGGGTGAGGGTGGCGGGTCCTGTCGGGGTGATCTCCCACAGCCGTTTGTCGAAGCCGGCGTCGCCGCCGTGCAGGCTGTTCGGCCCGTCGTTGACGGGGAGTTGGTGCTCGGTGCCGTCGAGGGTGAAGCGGCCGCCGGCGATGCGGTTGCCGTAGCGGCCGATCAGCGCGCCGAAGTAGGTGGTGGCGGTGAGGTACGGGGCGAGCGTGGCGAAGCCGAGCGAGACGTTGACGGTCCTGCCGCGTCGGTCGGGTATCTCCAGGCCCTGGACGATGCCGCCGTAGCTGAGCACGGCGAGGCGGGTGCCGCCGCGGGCGAGGGTCCAGCGGTCGACCCGGGAGCCGTCGGGCAGGTGCCCGAACGTTTCGGAGCGTGGGCGGCTGTCGCCGCGCTCCCCCGTGGTCGCGGTGCGGCTTTCGGCGGCCGCCGCGGGGGCGGTGAGGCCGGCGGCGGTGGCGGCGACGCCGGCCGCGGCCGAGGCGAGGACGGTTCGTCGGTCGGGAGTCATGGCGGGGGCGGCTCCTTGGTTGAGGCGGCTCTGTCCGGGCATCCCCGGCGGACGTGCGACATCTCGAACAAGGTTCGGCATTCGGGCCAAGAAGCTAGAGAGCGCCCGGGAGTTCGTCAAGCGGTCCGGCAACGACCCACCCACTCCGATTGATTCGGTGGTTGTGGTCGAAAGTATTGACGACCCCAGCGCCGTCTCCTACCTTCAGGGCCCTGCTGATCGAACGTCGTCCGGCCTGCCGAACACGCTGGGGAGGGACGTGCCCATGACTCCGTGGAGACCGGTCCTAACGGGGCGCCGGCGCCGGCCCGGTGCTGCCCCTGACGACCAGTTCGGTGGCCAACTCCACGCGGGTCTGCGGCAGTCGACGCCCGCCGGCCAGGTCGAGCACCATGGTGGCGGCGGTGGCCGCCATGCCGGCCAGCGGCTGCCGCACCGTGGTGAGCGGCGGGGTGGCCCACTGCCCCGGGTACAGGTCGTCGAAGCCGACCACGCTCAGCTCCTCTGGCACCCGGAGGCCGGCCTCGGCCGCCGCCCGGTAGGCGCCGAGCGCCTGGCCGTCGTTGCCGGCGAAGACGGCGGTCGGCGGGTCGGGCAGCCGCAGCAGCTCGCGCATGTGCCGGAGCCCGCCCTCGTGCCGGAAGTCCCCCACCCGCACCAGGGCCGGATCGACCGGGACGCCCGCCATGTCCATCGCGGCGCGGTGGCCGTCGAGCCTGGCCCGGCTGCACAGCATGTGCTCGGGCCCGGTGATCACGGCGATCCGCCGGTGGCCCAGCTCCAGCAGGTGACGGGTGGCGGAGAGGCCGCCGCTCCAGTTGCTCGCGCCGACCGACGGCCAGGAGTGGTCGGGCTCGCCGGTCGGGTCGAGCACGACGAACGGGATGCCGCGCACCCGCAGTTGGTCGCCCTGGGCGCCGCTCGGCCCGGAGAACACCGCGATCATCCCGGTGGGACGGCGCACCAGCACCTCGTCCACCCAGTCCCGGCCGTGGGTCTCGCGCCGGCTCAACTCCGAGAGCACCACGGCGAGACCGTGGTCGCTCGCCACCCGCTGCACGCCCCGGAAGATCTCGATCGCGTAGACGCCCTCCGCCTCGTGGAAGACCAGGTCGAGCAGCGGCGCGGGCCCCGCGGCCTTCTTCTGGCGGCGGTAGCCGTGCTCCTGGATGACGCTCTCGATCAACGAGCGGGTGCCGGGGGCCACGTCGGCCCGGCCGTTGACCACCTTGGAGACCGTCGCCACCGACACGCCGACGCGCTGCGCGATCTGCGCGATGGTCAGGGGCTCCTTGGCGGTCGAGCTCATACCGAAAGTCTATCGGGCGCCGGATCTCGAACGTTTCGAGCCCGCGGCCGACCACAGTCGGCCTCCCGCTGACCGCCCCAGGGCCTGCCCTCCGCCCGTCACGAGAGAGTCGAAGGAATTGTCCAGACGCCCCACCGCGCGACGCCCCCTGCTCGCGCTCGCCCTCTGCCTGTCGGTGGTCGTGGCCACCGGCTGCGCCAACCGCTCCCGACCCGGCGGTGGCGACGGCCGGTCGATCGAGTTCTGGTCGTTCTCCGGGATCGACCAGGCCGCCGCGGTGGCGGAGTACGAGCGCGCCCACCCCGAGATAGACGTCCAACTCACCGAGGTGGGCAGCTCGGTGGAGACGGCACAGGCGCTGGTCACCGCGCTGGCCGCCGGAAAGGTCCCCGACCTGGTGCTGATCCAGGGCGACGACCTGCCCAGGTTCGTCGAGGCGTCGCACAACTTCCACGACCTGCGGGAGTTCGGCGCCGACGAGATCAGGAGCGACTACCTGGACTGGGTGATCGCCCAGTCCACCGGCGCCGACGGCCGGGTGATCGGCGTCCCGACGGACGTCGGCGGCCTGGCCGTCGCCTACCGGACCGACCTGTTCGCCGCCGCGGGACTGCCCACCGACCGCGCCGAGGTCGGCGCGCTGTGGCCCAGCTGGGAGGAGTTCATCGAGGTCGGCCGCCGCTACACGGCGGCCACCGGCGAGGCGTTCCTCGACAACGCGGCCACCAGCGTCTTCTACCAGGCGGTCAACCAGGGCGAGGTGAAGTACTACGACGAGGACGGCGAACCGGTGTACCGGGAGAGCCCGCCGGTGCGCGAGGCGTTCGACCTGGCGCTGGCCGCGATCGACGCCGGCATCACGGCCGGGCAGAGCTCGTTCGCCGAGAGCTGGGGCGCCGGGATGCAGCACGGCGACTACGCGGCGCTGGCCGCGCCGTCCTGGATGCTCAACAGCATCCGCACCAACGCGCCGGACACCGCGGGCTCCTGGGACCTCGCCCCGATCCCCGGCGGCGCCGGGAACTGGGGCGGCAGCTACCTGGCGATCCCGCGGAACGCCGAGAACCCCGAGGCCGCCTGGGAGTACATCAGGGAGACCCAGTCGCCGGCCGGCCAGCTCGACCACTTCGCCGACGCGGGCTCCCTCCCCACCACGCCCTCGGTCTACCAGGACGAGGCCCTGACCTCGTACACCGACCCGTTCTTCTCCGACGCCCCGGTCGGCCGGCTCTACACCGAATCGCTGCTCGGCCTCAGGCCGTTCCCCGTCGGGCGGGACAGCTCGACCATCGGCCAGGAGTTCCTGAACGCCCTCACCGACGTCGAGCAGGGCGGCGGCGATCCGGAGCGCGCCTGGGACCGGGCACTGGACAACATCCGGATCGCCATCGGGCGGTGAGGGCCCCACCCGCCCGAGGCCCCGAGTCCCCGAGTCTCCGAGGCAGAAAGCGAACGACCTGTGACCACACTCCTCGGCCCGACGCCCGCGCCGGCCGCCACCCGCCCGCTCACGGCGCCGACCCGGATCCGCCAGCGGCTCGGCGAGCGGGTCGCCCCCTACCTCTACATCGCGCCGTTCTTCGTGATCTTCGCGATCTTCGGCCTCTTCCCGCTGCTCTTCACCTTCTACATCGCGCTCTTCGACTGGAACCCCATCGGCGACCAGGTCTTCGTCGGCGCCGACAACTTCACCCGGCTCCTCGACGACCCGCGGTTCTGGAACGCGACCCGCAACACGCTCAGCATCTGGCTGCTCTCCACCGTGCCGCAGCTCGCCCTGGCACTCCTGCTGGCGCACGTGCTGCACCACGCCAGGCTGCGCTGGGCCGCGTTCTTCCGGATGACCATGCTGGTCCCCTACATCACCTCGGTGGCCGCCACCACCATCGTCTTCGCCCAGATGTTCGATCGCGACTACGGGCTGCTGAACTGGCTGCTCGGCCTCGTCGGCCTCGGGCCCGTCGACTTCGTCCAGTCCGGCTGGGGCAGCCACCTGATGATCGCCGTCATGGTCACCTGGCGCTGGTTCGGCTACACCACCCTGCTCTACCTGGCCTCGCTCCAGGCGATCCCCCGCGAGACCTACGAGGCGGCCGCGGTGGACGGCGCCGGCGGCTGGCAGCGGTTCCGGCACATCACGGTGCCCTCGCTGCGGCCGATCATCGTCTTCACCGTCGTCACCTCGACCATCGGCGGCCTGCAGATCTTCACCGAGCCGCTGCTCGTCTCCCGCGCCGCGCCGCTGACCTGCGGCCCGACCCGCGAGTGCCAGACCCTCACCCTCTTCCTCTACGAACAGGGCTTCGGCATGTTCCAGTTCGGCTACGCGGCCGCCATCGGCGTGGCCCTGTTCGTGATGGTCGTCGCCATCGCGCTGCTCAACTACCTCGCCGCCACCCTCACCCGCCAGGAGGGCACATGAGCACGTCGCCAGGAGGGCCGATGACCACGCCGCGCCCCGGCACACCGCCCGCCGGCGGCCACCGGCGCCGCCGCGCGGGCGGCGTCCGCTGGTGGACCTACGCCCTGCTCGTCCTCGCCGCGGTCGTCTGCCTCTTCCCGCTCTACTGGATGTTCGTCGTCGCCACCACCGACTCGGCCACCGCGACCCGGATGCCGCCCGAGGTCGTGCCGGGCGACAACTTCCTCCACCTCGCCGAACTCGTGCTCACCACGGTGCCGTTCCTGCGCTCGGTCGCCAACAGTGTGCTGGTGGCCGGCGCCATCGGCGTGGGCCACGCGGTGCTCTGCTCGCTGGCCGGCTTCGCCTTCGCCAAGCTGGCGTTCCGCGGCCGCGAGGTGCTGTTCCTGATCGTGGTGCTCACCATGACCGTGCCGACCCAGCTCGCGATCATCCCGCAGTACCTGATCATCGCCGAACTCGGCTGGGTGGACACCCTCCAGGCGCTGATCGTGCCGGGACTGGCCAGCGCCTTCGGCATCTTCTGGATGCGCCAGCACCTGTCCACCACCCTCAGCGACGAGTTGATGCAGGCCGCTCGGATCGACGGCGCCAACAGCTGGCAGATCTACTGGCGGATCGCCTTCCCCATCGTCCGCCCCGCCGCCTTCGTACTCGGACTCTTCGGCTACGTCACCGCCTGGAACGACTTCCTCTGGCCGTTCGTCGTCCTCAAGTCGCCCGACACGTACACCGTGCAGATCGCCATCAAGGCCCTGCAGAACAACTTCAGCGTCGACCTGGGCCTGGCCATGTCCGGCTCGTTCCTCGCCACCCTGCCGCTGCTCGTGCTGTTCGTGTTCGTCGGGCGCCGGATGGTGGCCGGCATCCTGGACGGCGCTTTCAAGGGCTGACCACGGCCTCGGCGGCCCCGCCGTACGGCTCTGACGGCGGGACGGCGCCGGGCGCTCAGCCGAGTTGGACCAGACGCGGGACCACGGGCGCGATCCGCTCCTCGATCCAGCCGGCGGCGTCGGTGGCCGAGGTGGGCACCACCACGCTCTCGACGCCCAGTTCCGCGTAGGCCGCCATCTCCCGGACGAAGCCGTCCACGTCGCCCCGGCCGAGGGCGTCGCCCGAGGCGATGGTGGTCCTGCGGATCCGGTCGTAGTCCCGTCCCAGGTCGTCGCAGTGCCGGCGCAGCACGTCGAGCTTGTGCGCGACCTCCTCGGGGGTGGTGGGCAGGAGGTTGCACGCGTCGGCGTACCTGGCCACCAGCCGCAGGGTCTTCTTCTCGCCGCCACCGCCGATCAGCAGCTCCGGGTGGGGCCGACTGATCGGCCGGGGCACGCACCGGGTCTCGGCCAGCCGGTAGTGCTCGCCCGCGAACGGCCCGTCGTCGTCCGGGTCCCACATCTGGAGGCAGATCCGCACCGTCTCCTCCAGCCGCTCGAACCGCTCGGCGAGCGGCGGGTAGGGCACGCCGAGCCCCAGGTGCTCGCGCTCGTACCAGGCGGCGCCGAGGCCGAGGGTGGCCCGGCCGCCCGACAGGGTGTCGAGGGTGGTGACGATCTTGGCGAGCAGCCCGGGGTGGCGGTAGGTCACCCCGGTGACCAGCACGCCGAGCCGCACGGTCGAGGTGTGCGCGGCCAGGAAGCCGAGGGTGGTGTACGCCTCCAGCATGGCGCGCTCGGGGCCGCCGAACTGCTCCATCTGGAAGTAGTGGTCCATCACGGAGATCCAGTCGACGCCGGCCGCCTCGGCGGCGGCCCCGGCCGCCGCCAGCTGGGGGCCGAGGGCCCCGGGCCCCGCCGGGTCGTCGAACTCCATGATGTGGATGCCGAGCCTCATTCCGGTCTCCCGTCTGCCTCGCGGTGTGCCCGCCGACGCCGGCGGCCCACCAGACCAGGATCCGCGCACCGCCGCCGGGAGGGGAACCGGGAGGGGCCGTCCAGCTGACGCGGCGCCGCGCCGCCCCGGTGGTCGCCGGCGCCCTCGGGGGTGATACTGGCCGTGCCGGCCGTCACCCCGCGTCACGAGCGAAGGAGTCGAGCGGATGAGCACCTGGAACGACGACGAGCTGAGCCGCATCGAGCGCGCCGACGAGCTGCGCATCGCCCCGCTCCGCGAGGACGGGAGCACGCGCTCCCCGGTCCCCATCTGGGTGGTCAGGGAGGGCGACGACCTCTACGTGCGCTCCTACCGGGGGCGCGGCGGCGCATGGTTCCGCACGGCGCAGTCCCGGCACGAGGGGCACATCAGCGCCGGCGGCGTCGACCGGGACGTGACGTTCGTGGACGAGGCCGACCCGGCGCTCAACGAGCGGATCGACTCCGCCTACCGCACCAAGTACCGCAGCTACAGCGACGCCTACGTCGACCCGATGGTGGCCGACCCGGCGCGCGGCAGCACCCTCAGGCTCGTCCCGCACTGAGCCCGCCGGGGCCACGGGAGCCGGGAGCCGGGAGCCGGGAGCCGGGAGCCGGGAGCCGGGAGGAGGATCCGGCGAGGCGCCCGGGGGAAGGACCCGGGGCGCGAACCGGGGCGCGAACCGGGGCGTGGAACGGGGCGCGGAACGGGGCGTGGAACGGGGTTGCTCCACGGCGCGCGGGAGGGATTGACTTCTCCCCATGGAGAAAGCGCTTTCCCCCTCCTCCTTCCCTCAGGGCACCCCCCTCGACCATCGCTACCAGGGGGAACACCCCGTCCGTACCCTCGCCTACCTGCTGCGCCCCGACCGGGCGCGGCTCGTCGCCGCCGTCGCCGTGTTCGCGGTCCGGCACAGCCCCCTGTGGCTGCTGCCGCTGATCACCGCGAACATCATCGACGTCGTCGTCCAGCAGCGGCCGATCTCCGAACTCTGGTACAACGCGGCCGTGCTGGCCTGCATGTTCGTCGTCAACTACCCCTCGGCCGTCCTCTACTCCCGGCTGATGAGCACCACCATCCGCCGGCTCAGCACCACCCTGCGCTCCGCGCTCTGCCGGCGGATGCAGGAGCTGTCCATCGGCTACCACTCCAGGGTCAGTTCCGGCGTGCTGAACGCCAAGGTGGTGCGGGACGTCGACACCATCGAGGAGAGCCTGAAGCAGACCGCGGAGGTCGGCCTCGGCGCGGTCACCACGATGCTCGGCGGGCTGATCGTCATCGGCATCCGCGCCCCCGCCTTCCTCCCCATCTTCCTGGTCGTCGTGCCGGCGGCCGCGCTGCTCATCCGGCTGCTGCGCGGCCGGCTGCGCGGCCGCAACGAGACCTTCCGCAAGGAGATCGAGCTCCTCTCCTCCCGGGTCACCGAGATGACCAGCCTGATCCACATCACCCGGGCGCACGGCCTGGAGAACACCGCGATCCACCGCGTCGACGGCGTGCTCGACCGGGTGCGCACCGCCGGCTTCCGGCTCGACCTGCTCAACGGGCGGGTGTCCTCGCTGGCCTGGAACGTGCTCAACGCGCTGGGCGTCTGCTGCCTGATCGGCGCGGCGCTGGTCGCCTACTACGGCTGGCTGCCGGTGACGGCGGGCGACGTCGTCATGCTGAGCACCTTCTTCACCACCCTCACCGCCTCCACCACCGCGCTGATGGGCCTGGCGCCGACCATGACCAGGGGGCTGGAGTCGGTGCGCTCCATCGGCGAGGTCCTGCAAGCCCCCGACCTGGAGAGCAACGACGGCAAGCGCGAGGTCGCCGGCGTCACCGGCGGCGTCGAGTTCCGCCGGGTCGGGTTCACCTACGAGGGCACCGACGAGCCGTCCGTCGCGGAGCTCGACCTCACCGTGCGGCCCGGCGAGACCGTCGCGCTGGTCGGCCCGTCGGGTGCCGGGAAGTCCACGGTGCTCAACCTGCTGATCGGCTTCATCCGGCCGACCGAGGGCGCCATCCTGCTCGACGGCCTCGACACCGCCGACCTGGACCTGCGCACCTACCGCCGCTTCCTCTCGGTCGTGCCGCAGGAGTCCATCCTGTTCGCCGGCACCATCCGGGAGAACGTGGCCTACGGGCTGCCGGAGGAGGTCGACGAGGACACCCTGCGCGCCGCCCTCCAGGCGGCCAACGCCTGGGAGTTCGTCTCCCGGCTGCCGGAGGGCGTCGACACCCTCGTGGGGCAGCACGGGGCCAGGCTCTCCGGCGGCCAGCGGCAGCGGCTCGCGATCGCCAGGGCGCTGATCCGCGACCCGCGGGTGCTCATCCTGGACGAGGCGACCTCCGCGCTCGACGGGCGCTCGGAGGCCCTGGTGCAGGAGGCGTTGGGCCGGCTGATGAGCGGCCGCACGGTGTTCGTCGTGGCGCACCGGCTCTCCACGATCCGCAACGCCGACCGGATCCTGGTGTTGGAGGGCGGCCGGATCCGGGAGACCGGCACCCACGACGAGTTGGTGGCCCTCGGCGGGCTCTACCGCCAGCTGCAGCCGGGCCACGCGGCCTGACCGACCGCCACCGCCCCTGGCCGGTCGGGTTCCTCCCCGGTCCCGGGGCGGTGGCGTCAGCGGGCCAGCAGCGCGAAGACGCCCCAGCCGAGGTGTTCCCGCTCGTACCGCGCGTAGCTGGCGGGGGCGGTGGTGAGCTCGGCCCGCAGCTCGGGGGCCAGCTCGTCGTCGGGGTTGCGGTCGAGCCAGCGGCGGATGCTGAGCCACTGGGCGGCCCGGTAGCGGTCCCAGCCCTCCTGGTCGGCCAGCACCATCTCCACGACGTCGTAGCCGAGTTCGCCGAACCGCTCGATCAGCTCGGGGAGCGGCAGGAAGTCGTCCTCGGCGGTGGCGTGGCAGGCCGCGAGGGTCTCCTGGTCGGGCGGCGGCCGCCGCCAGTACGGCTCGCCGACCAGCAGGATGCCGCCGGGGCGCAGGCTGCGCCGCAGCAGCTCGACGGTGCCGGCGACGCCGCCGCCGATCCAGGTCGCGCCGAGGCAGGCCGCGACGTCCACCGGCTCGGCCGCGACGTAGCCGGTCGCGTCGCCGTGCACGAACTCGACCCGGTCGGCGACGCCGAGTTCGGCGGCGCGGGCCTCGGCGCTCGCGGTGAACGCGGTGCTGATGTCCACGCCGGTGCCGGTGATGAGGTGGTCGCGGGCCCAGGTGCAGAGCAACTCGCCCGAGCCGCTGGCGAGATCGAGGACGCGTGCCTCGGGCGGCAGCCGGAGCGCCCGGCCGAGGGCGGCGAGTTGGTCGGCGGTGAACGGGTTGTGGATGCGGTGGCCGCTCTCGCGGATGGTGAAGACGCGGGGCAGTTCCACGGTGTGGCGGCTCTCCTGGGGCATGCGGTCAGAGGGGGCTGAGTCGGGCGTGCAGCAGGCAGAACTCGTTGCCCTCCGGGTCGGACAGTACGTGCCAGCTCTCGGTGCCGGTCTGGCCGACGTCGGCCGGTTTGGCGCCGAGCGCGAGCAGCCGCTGGAGCTCGGCCTCCTGGTCGCGGTCGGTGGCGTTGACGTCGATGTGCAGCGGGAGCTTCCCGGTGTGCGGGGCGTCGCTCGGGCTGAGGACGAGGATGGGTTGGGGGCCGCCGAATCCGGTGTCGGGCGGCCCGATCTCGATGCTTCCGTCGTCCTCCCGGCCGAGTTCGACGTAGCCGAGTACCTCGCCCCAGAACGCGGCGAGCCGCTCGGGGTCCGCGCAGTCGATGACCAGTTCGCTGATGCGGCATGCCATGCGCGTCAGTGTAGGGAGGCCCGCGCCGGCGCGCCGCGCATTATTCGGCGGCCGGTCGGGCGGGGCGCCAGCCGAGCGCCGGGGCGAGGTGGCCGGCGATGTCGGTGAGGATCTGGACGTAGTCCTCGGGCTCGAAGGTGAAGGGCAGCGCGAAGGCCACCTCGTCGACCTCGCGGAACGCGGCGTGGGCGGCCAGCCGTTCGGCGATCTCCGCCGAGCTTCCGACCAGGTCGGGGGCGAACATCAGCCGGGCGGGGCCCTGCGGGGTGGCCGTCCTCGGGGTGCGCTCGCCGGCGTACGCCTGGTACCGCGCGCGCTGTGCCGGGGTGGCGGAGTCGGTGGGGACGACGACGAGGCCCTGGGAGACCCTGGCCCGTTCGCCCTCGGGGTGGTGGGCGCGGAAGGTCCTGATCTGCGCGCGCTGGATCGCGGCGAAGTCCGGCTCGCCCTCGGCCTCCTCGGCCTTGACGACGCTGCTGGTCAGCAGGTTCATCCGGTGCTCGCCCGCCCAGCGGGCCGAGCGGAGGCTGCCCGCGCCGTACCACATGCGGTCGGCCAGACCGGGCGCCTGCGGCTGGACGCGGTCGGAGAACGCCTCGAAGCCCTGGGTGCCGCTGAAGCCGGTGGCCGGCTCGCCGCGCACGAACGACAGCAGCCGGCTGACGCGTTCGTGGCCGAAGTCCTCGGCGTCGCCGGTGTCCGGGTAGAGCGCGCCCCTGACCTCGTCGTACCGCATGGGCGGGCCGACGCTGACGCCCGGGTTGAGGCGGCCGCCGGCGAGCAGGTCGACGGTGGCCAGGTCCTCGGCGAGCCGCAGCGGGTTCTCCCAGCCGAGCGGGATGACGGCGGTGCCGAGGTCGATGCGGCTGGTCCGCTGGCTGGCGGCGGCGAGCACCGCGACCGGCGACGAGATGCCGTACTGGAGGTGCCGGTGCCGCACCCAGGCGCTGTCGAAGCCCAGCCGCTCGCCGAGTTCGATGAGGCCGAGGGTGGCCTCGTGGCCGGCGCGCGGGTCGGCGGGATCGAACAGACCGATCGTCAGGAAGCCCAGCTTCCGCAGCGTGCGCGCCATGGCGCGGGAGCCTAACAGCCGGTGCGGCCGCGCGGTGTTCCCCGCGCGGTTCAGGGCAGCCCGGAGGCGCCCCCTGGGCGCGGGGCGCGCGTGCCCCGGGGCCGCCGGTGTCGATCACCTAGGATGTTCGAACCTGTTCAGGGGGAGATGGCCATGGCGGAGATGCTGGTCGCGCAGCGACACGAGCTGCTGCTCAGAGAGTTGGAGGCGGCGGGCGGGCTGAAGGTGTCCGAGCTCGTGAGCCGGCTCGGCGTCTCCGGCGCCACCATCCGCCGTGACCTGGCCGACCTGGAGGCCGACGGCCGGGTGACGCGGGTGCGGGGCGGTGCCCTGCTCGCCGTGCCACCGCCCGCCGGCGCGACCGCGACGCCGCTCTCCGCCGCCCCCACCGCGCCGACCAGGGCGCTGGGGCTGCTGGTTCCCTCGGCCACCTACTACTACCCGCGGGTCGTCGCCGGCGTTCGGGCGGCGGCCGCCGAGCGCGGCGCGCGGATCGTGATCGGCCTCAGCGACTACGCGCGGCCGGACGACCTGACGCAGATCGACGAGCTGCGCGCGGCCGGCGTCGCCGGGCTGCTGGTCACCTCGGCCGGCGGCCCCCTCGTCCCGCAGGCGACGCTCGACCGGCTCCGGGACAGCGGCCTGCCGTTCGTGCTGTTGGAGCGGCAGCCGCAGGACCGCTACGGCCCCTACGAGTTCGTGGCCTCCGACCACCGGCAGGGCGCGGCCGCCGCGGTGCGGCACCTGGCGGAGCTCGGGCACCAGCGGGTGGCCCTGTTCACCAACGGCAGCCCGACGGCCGGGCACATCCGCGAGGGGCACGCGAGCGCCGTCGAGCAGCTCGGGCTCGACCCGTCGGCCCCGGTTCACGACAGCGGCCAGCCGTCGCCCGGCGCGGCGGAGGCCGCGGAGCGCCACGACCGGTTCGTGGCGGCCTGCCTGGCGGGCGGCGCCCGGGCGGCGCTCGTCCACTCCGACCACGACGCGATCGAGCTGATGCGGCGGCTGCGCTCGCGCGGGCTGCGCACCCCCGAGGACCTGGCGCTGATCGCCTACGACGACGAGATCGCGGCGCTGGCCGACGTGCCGTTGACGGCGGTGGCCCCGGCCAAGCACGAACTGGGGGAGCTGGCGGCCCGGTTGCTGCTCGACCGGCTCGACGCGGCGGAGCCGCCGGCGGTCCGGCAGCTGGTCCTCCAGCCGCGGCTGATCGTCCGGGCCTCCTGCGGCGCCGCGACCGCCGGCTGACCCCCCAGCCCCCGGGGCCAGAACCGCCCACGCGCGCGCAGTCGTTGCGCATCCTGGATGATGATTGCTAATCGTGAGCGGTATGGCGCATTCTATTGGCCGGTGAGCCAGCCGACCGAAGGTGTTTCCCCGCGATGCCCATGCGCCCCACTGCCCTGTTCGCCGTCGACGACCGCAATCTTCCGCTGCTCTTCCCGCCGGACGTGCTCGCCCGCCTGACGGAGCTGGTCGACATCGACCCCACGCTCACCGTCAAGGACTTCGCCGCCCCCGCCCTCGCCGGGCGGCTGGCCGAGGCGGAGTTCCTCGTCACCGGGTGGGGGTGCCCGCCGATCACCCCCGGCGTCCTGGACGCCCTGCCGCGGCTGCGCGCGATCCTGCACACCGGTGGCACGGTGAAGAAGCTGCTCCCGCCGGCCGTCTGGGAGCGGGGGATCGTGGTCTCCACGGCCGCGGCGGCCAACGCGCTGCCGGTCGCCGAGTACACGCTGGGCATGATCCTGCTCTGCGGCAAGGACGTCTTCGCCCTCCGCGACGCCTACCGCGAGACCGGGGCGCCGCCGCGCGGCCTGGTGGTGCGGGACTTCGGGAACGCCGGCCCGCGGGTCGGGATCATCGGCGCCTCCCGGATCGGCCGCCGGGTGATCGAGCTGTTGCGGCCCTTCGACCACGAGGTGCTGCTCCACGACCCCTACGTGGACGAGGCGGAGGCGCGGGCGCTCGGCGTGCGCGCCGTGTCCCTCGACGAGTTGCTGACGGGTTGCGCGATCATCTCCGTGCACGCGCCGGCCACCCCAGAGACCCGGCACCTGCTGGACGCCGAGCGGCTGGCGCTGCTGCCGGACGGCGCCGTGCTCATCAACACCGCCCGCGGCAGCCTGGTGGACACCGAGGCGCTGGTGAAGGAGCTGACGACGGGCCGGCTGCGGGCCGTGCTCGACGTCACGGACCCGGAACCGCTGCCCGCCGACTCGCCGTTGCTCCGGCTGCCGAACGTGTTCGTGACGCCGCACGTGGCGGGCTCGCTCGGCAACGAGCTGCGCCGGCTCGGGCTCAGCATGGTCCAGGAGATCGAGCGGCTGCTCGCCGGGAGCCCGCCGCGGCACGCGGTCGAGCTCGGGGAGCTCGACCGCACCGCCTGAGCCGTGCGCGGAGTTGACGCCTTCTGATCACTCCTCGGCGGCGAGTCGGGCGCGCAGCCGCCGGGTGGCCGAGGACATGTGGGCCCGCATGGCCTCCCGGGCGGCCCGCGGGTCGGCCGCCCGGACGGCGTCGAGGACGGCGGTGTGCTCGGCGAGCCGCCCCTCGCGCGGCTTGCGGATGTTCTGCCTTATCCACACCGCGACCAGGGTCTCCAGGCGCGCCTGGAGACCTGCCAGGGTCGCGTTGTGGGCGGCCTGGGCGAGCGCGCGGTGGAAGTCCAGGTCCGCCTCCAGGTAGGCGGCCGGGTCGTCGTGCGCCGCCGTCATCCGGGAGAAGTGGGTCTCCAGCGCGACCAGGTCGTTGCCGGTGCGGCGCAGCGCGGCCAGCTCGGCCAGGTCGGTCTCGACGCAGGCCCTGGCCTCCATCAGGTCCTCCACCGTCTGGTCGCCGAGCAGCAGCCCCCACTCCAGCACCTGGGGCAGCAGGTCGGAGGTGGCGTTCCGCACATAGGTGCCGTCGCCCTGCCGGATGTCGACGAGCCCCAACAGGCTCAACGACTTCAGCGCCTCGCGGACCGCGGAGCGCCCCACCCCGAAGTCCTCGGCCAACTGCCGCTCGGGCGGCAGCCGGTCGCCGGCCCGCAACTGCCCCGACGTCAGCAGGTGGTCGAGCAGCCGCCTCGCCACCTCGACCGCCGGCGCCGCCGGTTCCTCCCGCTCGATCCGCGTCAACCCCGCCATCGTCACCCCATCCTCGGTCGCCTGCTGAACCGTAGCCGAACGGTGTCCGGTCAGGAGTGGTGGAACAGCAGCCGCGACAGGGTGTTGACGCGGCTGCCAGGCACGACGTGCCTGGCCACCGCCTCCTGCCAGGCCGGGTAGTGCGGCGCGGCCCGGTGCGCGTCGACCGCGGCCTCGTCGGCGTAGAGCTCGTGGAAGACGAAGTGGTGGTCGTCCGCGAGGTCGCAGACCACGTCGAAGTACCGGCAGCCCGGCTCGTCGGTGAAGGACCGCTCGGCCTGCTCCCTGATGGCGGCGAGGAACGCGTCGCGGTGGCCGGGGACGACCTGGAGCGAGACGGTCAGCGCGATCACGCGGCCACCTCCGCCGGGGTCGGCAGGGCCACGCCGGTGCGGGCCGCGACGCGGGCGAGCGAGGCCCAGGTGTCGTCGACGATGCCGATCCCCTCGGCGCGCAGCCGCTCCGCGGTGCGGGTCTCGGGCTCGCCTGGCACCAGGATCTCGGTCACCCCTGGGGCGGTCGGCACGGCCTTGGTCTCCTCGATCAGCGTCTCCATCCGCCGCCCGAACTCGGCCGGTTCGGCCATCGCGCGGACGTCGAGGCAGATCAGCAGGTGGCCGCAGCCGCTGCGGGCGTCCGGCACGTAGGGGCCGGCGACGCCGGTGCCGAAGGAGCTGCCGGTCAGGACCCCGGCCAGCACGTCGAACATGAAGGAGATGGCGTAGCCCTTGTGGCCGCCCATCGGCAGGATGAGGCCCTCGATCGCGCGGCCCGGATCGGTGGTGGGCACCCCGTCCGCGTCGGCCGCCCAGCCCTCGGGGATCGGCTCGCCGCGCTCCCTCGCGTGGTAGATCTTGCCGCGCGCCACGCCGGTGTTGGCGATGTCCATCACCACCGTGCCGTACCGGCCGCCGGGCGCCGCGACGGACCAGGGGTTGGCGCCCACCCGCTTCTCGCGGCCGCCCCACGGGGCCATGGCGGGGCTGCCGTTGGTGCCCAGGATCGCCACGCAGCCGCGCTCTGCGGCCTTGCGGGTGAAGTAGGCGGCGGTGCCGAAGTGGCCCGAGTTCCGCACGCCGACCGCGCCGATCCCGTGCTCGCGCGCGCGGTCGACGCCCAGGGCGACCGCGTGGTCGGTGACCACCTGGCCGATGCCGTCCCGGCCGTCGAGCACCAGCACCGCCCCGTGGTCGGCGACGACGGCGGGCTCGGTGACCGCCGCCATCGCGCCGCTGGTCAGCCGGTCCAGGTACCAGGGCAGCCGCAGCATGCCGTGGGACGGGTGGCCCCACAGCTCGGCGGTGACCAGCGTGTCCGCGAGCAGTGCGGCGTCCCGGGCGGGAACGCCGTGGGCTTCGACGGTGGCGGTGGCGAACCGGATCAGGTCCGGTGCGCCGACGACGTAGGGCATGACGGCTCCTCACTCGCACGGTGAGCTGAGAGCATGCCCGCACACCCCCACAAGGTCAACCGGTAAACCAGATTTCGTGGCGAGCAGCTCCGGACAGAACGGCAGCAAAACCGGCACACCAGACGCCCGGCGGCAAAGTCCTGCGGTTCAGAAGGTTGACAGGTTTACCGGTTGCCATCATGTTCGACCTCTGACAGCGCCGTCGTGCCAGATTGGGAAAGAGCGCCATGTTTCGCACCGGTCCCGGCTCAGGCCCCGAACCCACCCACACTCCCCGGCCCTCGCGCCGCGCCGTCCTCCGCGGCGCCACGGCGGCCGGCCTGTTCGCCGCCGCCGGCGCCACGCTCGGCGGCTGCTCCACCCCGGACGCGGACGCGGCCGCCAGGCCCGTCCCCGGCTACTACCCGGCCGACTACGCCTCGCTGGTCGACGGCTCGCGCCGGGAACGGAAGCTGGTCATCTACTCGCAGACCTCGCAGACCGTCTGGCAGCCCATCTTCGACGCGTTCGCCGACCACTACCCGTGGCTCACCGACGTCCGGGCCACCAACCTCGGCAACTCGGCCGTCTACGAGCGCTACTACAGCGAGGCCGCGATCGGCACCTCCCCCGCCGACCTGCTGGTCTCCAACGGCCCGGGGAACTGGGCCGACTACGCCACCCGCGCCATCGCGGCCGACTACCGCTCGCCCGAGCGGAGCCGGCTGCCGGACTTCGCGGAGATCCTGCCCGGGATCTGGGCCTTCTCCGTCGACCCGGTCGTCATCCTCTACAACCGGCACACGCTCGACGAGTCGCGCCGCCCCCGCGGGCTCGCCCACCTGGGCGAGCTCTGCGAGGCCGAACCCGCCAGGTTCCGCGGCATGATCGGCGCCTACGACCCGTCCAACGCGTTCGGCTACGCCACCAACCACGGCTACACGGGAAGCGTCCCCGGCGGCTGGGAGAACATGGCGCGGGTGCTGCCCTTCGCCAGGGCCGAGCACTCCTCGGGGACGCTGGTCGAGAAGGTGGTGTCCGGCGAGTACGACGCCTCCATCAACATCAGCGGCGCCACCGCCGTCTCCGCCGCCAAGCGCAGCGGCGGGCTGCTCGGCTGGACGTACTGCGAGGAGGGCACGGTCCTCGTGCCCCGGGCCGCCTCGATCGTCTCGACCGCGCCGCACCCCGACACGGCCCGGCTCTTCCTCGACTTCCTGCTCTCCGCCGACGGCCAGGCGGCCGCCGCGGCCGGCGTCCTGACGCCTTACCGGCCGGACGTCGAGCAGTCGGACGTCGACAGCCTCGACGACGTGCGGCGGCGGCTCGGCGCGGACCGCGTCCACATCCACCCCTACGACCGGGTGGACGAGGCGGAACAGGAGTCCTACCTGCACCGCTGGGAGCAGGCCCTGGGGTGATCCCCTCCCCCGCCGCACGAAACGCCCCGACACCTCACGGAGAGCCCATGGCCACCCAGACCCGCCAGGCGCCGCCCGCCGCGCCCCCGGGACCGCCACGCGCCGGCGAGCTCGGCGTCCCCGGTTACCGCCGCTTCCTCGGCGCCGGCCGCGAAGTCCTCGTCCACTACCTGACGTTCCTGGTCACCGCCGCGCTGGTGCTGGCGCCCGTGGTGCCCATCCTGGCCCAGTCGGTGCGCGACCAGCCGCTGTACGCGGCCGGCGGCGTGTTCACGCTGGAGAACTACGGGCGTCTCTTCACCGAGGCCGGCTTCGGCGCGATCGTCCTCGACACCCTGCTGTTCGCCCTGCTGACCACGGCCTTCGCGCTGGCCATCGCGGTGCCGATGGCGATCCTGCTGACCCGCACCCGCTTCCCTGGCGCCCGCCTCGTCGAACAGCTGGTGCGCTGGCCGATCTACATATCCCCGCTGGTCCTCGCGTTCGGCTGGATCGTCGTCTACGGCCCGGCCGGCTTCGTCAGCACCGTGCTGCGCACCTACGGCGGCTTCGTGCCCTGGGACCTGTACACGCTGCACGGCATGGCCTTCGTCGAGGCGGTGGCCCAGGTGCCGGTCGCGTTCCTGTTCTGCGCCAACGCGCTGGCCTCGTCCGACACCTCGCTGGAGAGCGCCGCGCGGACGGTGGGCGCCGGGCCGGTCCGGATCCTGCGGTCGATCGTGGTGCCCATGCTGCGCCCGCCGATGCTCTACGCCGGCCTGCTGATCTTCGGCACCTCGGTGGAGACGCTCTCGGTGCCGCTGATCCTGGGCGAGCCGGCCGGCATCACCCTGTTCTCCAGCTTCCTCTACGACGAGGGCATCAACTCGATCAACCCGGACTACGGGCTGCTCGGCGCCGCCTCCACCCTGATCCTGGTGGGCACCATCGGCCTGGTCGTCCTCCAGACCCGACTGCTCCGCCAGGCGCAGCGGTTCGTCTCGGTGCGGGGCAAGGCCAACCGCGCCCAGCTGCTCGACCTGGGCCGCTGGCGCTGGCTCGGGTTCGCCTTCGTCGGCTGCTACCTCGCCTTCGGCGTGCTGCTGCCGATGCTCGCCCTGATCCTGCGGGCCTTCACCACGCTGCTGACCCCGCTGGTGAACCCCTTCTCGGTGCTGACCCTCGACAACTTCGAGCTGATCTTCTCCTACCGGCCCTACAGCGAGTCGATCCTCAACAGCATCACGGTGGCCCTCATCGGCTCGGTGGCCGTCACCCTGTTCGGCACCGTCGTGGTCCTGGTCGCCAGGCGCTCGGACTTCAGGTTCGCGCGGGCCCTGGAGACGGCCGCCCTGGCCCCGCACGCCATCCCCGGGCTGATCATCGGCATCGGCTTCTTCTGGGCCTTCGCCTGGGCGCCGGGCGGCGACCTGGTGCGCGGCACGCTGCTGGCGTTGATCATCGCCTTCGGCGTCCGCGCGCTGCCCTCGGCCTTCGGGGCCGTCTCCCCCTCCGTGCTCCAGCTCGGCCGGGAGCTTGACGACGCCGCGCGGGTCGCCGGCGCCGACTGGTGGCGCACCGTGTCCCGGGTGCTGATCCGGCTGCTCGTGCCGGCGATGCTGGCGTCGTTCCTGCTGATCTGGACGCAGATGATCCGCGAGTACGCGCCCGCCATGTTCCTGGCCGGCACCGAGTCCCAGGTGATCGGCACCACCGCCATCGACCTGTGGACGCAGGGCGAGACCGGCTCGGTCGCCGCGCTCGCCACCCTCCAGATCGCCGTCACCGCCGTCGTCGCCGGCCTGGCCGGAATCCTCCTGAAAGGAAGGCGCAGCCATGCCTGAGCTGGTCGTCGAGAACCTCGTCAAGTCGTTCGCCGGAAACGCCGTGTTGCGCGACATCACCTTCACCGTCGCCGACGGCGAGTTCTTCACGCTGCTCGGGCCGAGCGGCTGCGGCAAGTCGACCACCCTGTCGTGCGTGGCCGGCCTGGAGAACCCGGACGCCGGCACCATCAGCGTCGGCGACCGGGTCCTCTTCGACGGCCGCTCCCGCACCGTGCCGCCCGAGGAGCGCAACCTCGGCCTGGTCTTCCAGTCGTACGCGCTCTGGCCGCACATGACGATCGCCACCAACCTCGACCTGCCGCTGAAGCTGCGCAGGGTGCCGAAGCCGGAGCGGCGCCGGCTGGTCGACGACGCCCTGGAGAAGGTCGACATGCTGGCTCTCCGCGACCGCTACCCGCACCAGCTCTCCGGCGGGCAGCAGCAGCGGGTGGCCCTGGCCAGGGGCATCGTCTACTCGCCTGGCGTGCTGCTGCTCGACGAGCCGCTGTCCAACCTCGACGCCAAGCTGCGCGACCAGGCCCGCTCGTGGCTGAAGACGCTGCAGCGCGAGGTCGGCATCACCACGGTCTACGTGACGCACGACCAGATCGAGGCCATGTCGCTCTCCGACCGGATCGCGGTCTTCATGGACGGGCGGATGCGGCAGGTCGGGACGCCGGCCGAGATCTACGAGTCGCCGGCCGATCCCGAGGTCGCCGGGTTCATCGGCCGCTGCAACCTGCTGGCCGGCCGGATCGAGGAGGCGCCGGCGGACGGTCCCACCGTCCGGGTCGAGCTGGGCGCGAGCGGGCAGCGGCTCGACGTGCCGCGCGCGGCGGGCGCGACGGCGGGGCGGGCGGCGACCGTGGGCCTGCGGTCCGAGCGGATCACCCTGGCCGAGCGGGTCGACGCCGAGCCGGCCGGCGTCAACGTGCTGCGGGCGACCGTGACCCAACGCTCGTACACCGGGGCGCGGTTCGAGTACGAGCTGGCGGTCGGGGAGCTGACGGTGCAGGCGGAGAGCCCGGTGGCGTACGACGCCCGCGAGGTCAACCTGCTGATCCGCCCCGAGGACTGCTTCCTCTATCTCGCGGCGGCCTGAGCGGTCTGAGTGGCCGCGGTCCGGGCGGGCCCGGGTGGGCGGGGGCGCGCGCCCCCGCCCACGGCCGCCTCAGCGGTCGGCGCCGGCGAGGGCCGCGCGCACCACGTACGGCAGGATCCCGCCGTGCCGCAGATAGGCCACCTCCTGCCGGGAGTACAGCCGCAGCCGCAGCGGGATCCGCGTCTCGCCGCCGTCCGGCCGGCGCGCCAGGAGCAGCACCGGGTTGGTGCCGGGCGACAGCTCGTCGAGGCCGAGCAGGTCGAGGTCCTCGGCGCCGGTGAGCCCGTGGCGGCCGGCGCCGTCTCCCGGCGCGAACTCGACGGGCAGCACGCCCATGCCGATGAGGTTGGACCGGTGGATCCGCTCGAAGCTCTCCGCCACCACGGCCCGCACCCCGAGCAGGGCCTGCGCCTTGGCGGCCCAGTCGCGGCTCGACCCGGCGCCGTAGTTCCGGCCGGCGAACAGCACGAGCGGGACGCCGGCGGCCCGGTAGCCGGCGGCCGCCTCGTGGACCGGCAGGATCCGCTCGCCGTCGACGGCGCGGGCGTGCCCGCCCCGGCCGCGCTCCCCCTCGGGCAGCAGCAGGTTGGCGACCGCCGCGTTGGTGAAGGCGCCGCGGAGCATCACCTCGTGGTTGCTGCGCCTGGTGGCGTACTGGTTGAGGTCGCGGGGCGCCGTGCCCCGCTCCGCGAGCCAGCGGCCGGCCGCGCTGTCCTCGGGGATGGCGCCGGCCGGGGAGATGTGGTCGGTGGTGACGTCGTCGCCGAGCCGCAGCAGCGCCCGCGCGCCCCGGACGACGGGCGTGCCCGGCTCCCGGCGGGCGAGGCCGACGAGGTAGGGCGGCCGCCTGAGGTAGGTGGACTCCGGGTCCCAGTCGTGCCGGACGCCGTCCCGCCCGGCCAGCCGCCGCCAGTGCGCGGTGCCCTCGCGGAGCCGCTCGGTGTTCTCCCGGAACAGCTCGGGGCGGACGGCGGCGGCCACCACCTCGGCGACCTCCTCGTCCGACGGCCAGACGTCGGCCAGGAACACCGGCCGGCCCTGTCGGTCGTGGCCGAGCGGCTCGGTCGCCAGGTCGCGCAGCACGGTGCCGGCGAGGGCGTAGGCCACCACGAGCGGCGGCGAGGCGAGGTAGGAGTACGCGATCCGCGGGTTGACCCGGCCGGCGAAGTTGCGGTTTCCGGAGAGCACGGCGACGGGCTGCCGCCCGGCGTCCGCCAGCTCCGTCATCCGGGCCTCCAGCGGGCCCGAGTTGCCGATGCAGGTCATGCAGCCGAAGCCGGCCACGTGGAACCCGATCCGTTCCAGGGCCGGCAGCAGGCCGGCGGCGGTCAGATACCGCTCGACGACCCGGGAGCCGGGCGACAGCGAGGTCTTCACCCACGGTTTGGGGCGCAGCCCGGCCGCGGCGGCCCGCTCGGCGAGCAGCCCGGCCTGGATCATCAGCGTCGGGTTGGCCGTGTTGGTGCAGCTGGTGATGGCCGCGATGGCCACCGGACCGGCCGGCACCCGCTCGCCGTAGACCGGATCGGGCTCGGCGGTCGGGGCCGCGCCCCGGTCCTCGCCGACGGCCGCCAGGAAGGAGCGCGGCACCCGGGCGAGCGGAACCCGCTGGTGGGGCAGGTGCGGGCCGGCCAGGCTGGGTTCGACGGTGGCGAGGTCGAGGTCGAGCACGGCGTCGAACCGCGGCTCCGGCGCGCCGGGCAGCCGCTTGAGCCCCTGCGCCGTGAGGTAGGCGTCGACCAGCTCGCGGTGCCCGGCGTCCCGCCCGCTCAGCCGCAGATAGCGGGCCGTCTCTTCGTCGTAGGGGAAGAACACGCAGGTGGCGCCGTACTCCGGGGCCATGTTGGCGACCGCGGCACGCTCCGCCCAGCCGAGGGTGTCCACGCCGTTCCCGGTGAACTCGACGAACCGGTCGACCACGCCGGTGGCGCGCAGCAGTTCGGTGAGGGTCAGCGCCAGGTCGGTGGCGCCGACGCCGGGGGCCAGCCGCCCGGTGAGGCGCACCCCGACCACCTCGGGGAAGGGGATGGCCACCGGCTCGCCGAGCAGGGCCGCCTGCCCTTCGAGCCCGCCGACGCCCCAGCCGACGACGCCGAGCGCGTTGATCATCGGGGTGTGGCTGTCGGTGGCCACCAGCAGGTCGGGGTGGAGCAGCGACGGGCCGCCGTCCGCCGCCTCGTCGGTCCACACGACGCGGGCCAGCGACTCCATGTTGACCTGGTGGATGATGCCGGTGCCCGGCGGCACCACCCGGAACCCGTCGAGCGCGCGCTCCGCCCAGCGGATGAAGGCGTACCGCTCGTGGTTGCGCCGGAAGTCGACCCGCAGGTTGCCCTCAAGCGCGCCGGCGTGGCCGTACTCCTCGACGACCACCGAGTGGTCCACGACCAGGTCGACCGGCACGGCGGGCCGCAACCCGGCCGGGTCCCCGCCCAGTTCGGCCACGCTGTCGCGCATGGCGGCGAAGTCGGCGAGCGCCGGCAGGCAGGTGGTGTCGTGCAGCATCACCCGGTTGGGCAGCACCGGCACCTCGCACTCCCCCGCCCCGCCCAGGATCCGCGCCCGCACCGCCGCGAGCGCGTCGGGCGAGCGGCGGGCCACGTTCTCCAGGAGGATCCGCACCGCGTAGGGGACGGCTGCCGCCGCGCCCGGCGGCAGCAGCCGGTCGAGCGGGACGTAGCGGTACGCGCGGTCGCCGACCCGCAGGACGGCGGTGGACGGGGGTGGGGCGGTGGCGTTCATGCGGCCGATTGTACGAACGAGCACATCGATACAAAACCCCGCGGCCCGCCCCTTCCCAGCACGGCGGACGATCCCGCACCCGTACCCTCCGGCGGATCCGTACACTTTCCGCAGCGGACGAGGGAGGCTGGACGAGAATGACCGCGGACGGCGGGGAGCGGGCGGTGCGGCCGGGGGTCACGACGCCCGTCGCGACCCGGCTCGTCGAGCTCATCCACGAGAGCGGGCTCCCGGCCGGCGCCCATGTCACGGAGCAGTGGGCGGCGGGACCGCTCGGCGTCTCCAGGACCCCGGTGCGCAAGGCCATGGCACTGCTCGCCGAGCTCGGCATCCTCAGACAGGAGCCACACCGCGGCTACTTCCTGGCCAGGCCGGCCGAGTCGCTGGCCCGCGCCGGCCTCGCCGGTGAGGCCGCGCCGGAGGACGACGCCTACTTCCGACTGGCGGACGACCACCTGGGCGGCCGGCTCACCGGCCCCTTCACCACCGCCGACGTGGCCCGCCGCTACGGCCTGACGCCCCGCCAGGCGGGCCGGCTGCTGACCAGAATGGCCGGCGAGGACCTGATCAGCGGCCGCACGGGGCGCGGCTGGGAGTTCCGGCCGGTGCTCGCGACGGCCGAGGCGCACGACCAGAGCTACCGGTTCCGGATGATCATCGAGCCGGCGGCGCTCCTCGAACCCGGCTTCACCCCCGACGCCGACGCCTTCGCCAGGCACCGGGCGCGGCAGGAGGCGCTGCTCACCGGGGACGCCTTGCTGCTGCCGCGCGCCGAGCTGTTCCAGGTGAACGCCGAGTTCCACGAGATGCTGGTCGGCTGCGCGAACAACCCCTTCCTCGCCGACGCGTTGCGCCGCCAGAACCGGCAGCGCCGGCTGATCGAGTACCGCCACCAGCTCGACCGCACCCGGCTCGTCGGTCAGGCCAGGGAGCACCTCCGCCTCCTCGACCTGGTGGAGAGCGGCCGGCGGCGGGCGGCCGCCGACTTCCTCCGCGACCACCTGGACGCCGTCCGGGCCCGCAAGACGGGCATCGCGGGCGGGGACGCGGCCGACTGACCGCCCGTCAGCCGGCGGCCTTCCGGCTGAGGTGCTCCCACGCCGGTAGAGCTCGGCTACGCCAAGCTCTCGATCGAGGGCATCGCGACGCGGGCCGGCGTCGGCAAGCAGACCATCTACCGGTGGTGGCGGTCCAAGGGAGCGGTGGTCTTCGACGCGTTCCTGACGCTGAGCCAGGGCGCGGAGGGCATCGTGCTCCCGGACACCGGCGACATCGAGGCCGACCTCAGGGCCGTGCTGCGCGCGACCGTCGCCGAGTTCGCCGACCCCGCCTTCGAGGGGCCGATCAGGGCGCTCACCATGGAGATCTCCGCGGATCCAGAACTGGCCGCCCAGTACCAGGAGAAGCTGGCGGCGCCGGTCGAGGAGGCCAAGCGGGAGCGGCTGCGCGCCGCGCAGCGCGCCGGGCAGCGCGCGGCCGACGCCGACCTCGACCTGGCGCTCGAACTGCTCTACGCCCCGCTCTTCCAGCGGTGGCTGCTCCGCTCGGGGCCGCTCACCCCCGAGTACGCCGACGCGCTCGTCGACCAGGCCCTCAGGGCGCTGCGGCCGGACTGACCGGCGCTCAGCCCTGCCGCTCCGCCGGCTGCTCGGCGGCCGCCCGGGGCGCCGTCAGGTCGAGCAGCAGCATGGCGTCGTAGTCGGGGGTCTCCGGCTCCGCGACGTACACCCCGAGCCGCTGCCCCTGGGTGCCCTCCAGTTCCATCCCCTGGTAGCCGAGGCTGATGGTGCCCACGGTGGGGTGGTGGAAGACCTTCTTGCGGCCGTAGGGCCGGCCACGGACGTCGTAGCGCTCCCACAGGCTCGCGAAGTCGCGGCTCTTCAGCAGCAGTTCGCCGACGAGGTTGGCCAGGTCGGGGGCGTCGGGGTCGGTGCCGGCCAGGGCCCGGAGACCGGCGACGCAGTACCGGATCTGGTTCTCCCAGTCGTCGAAGACGTCGCGCGCGGCGGGGTGCAGGAAGAGGTAGCGGGCCAGGTTGCGCTGTTTGACCGGCCAGTCCTCGATGCCGGCGTAGAGGGCGAGCCCGCCCGGGTTGGTGGCGAGCAGGTCCATGGCGCGGCTGGCGACGTAGGCCGGGTTGGGGCGCAGCGTCTCCAGGAGCAGCTTCAGGTGCGGGCGCACCGTGCGGCCGGGCGAGGCCGGCGGCTCTGGCGCGTACCGGGCGGCGCGGGCCGCCAGGTTGCGGAGGTGGCCGTGCTCGTCCTCGTCAAGACGCAGCGCGCGGGCGAGCGCGTCCACCACGCTGGGGCTCGGCCGGGTCTCCCGGCCCCGCTCCAGCCGGACGTAGTAGTCGATGCTGATCCCGGCCAGGGTGGCGAGCTCCTCGCGGCGCAGCCCCGGGGTGCGGCGCAGTCCTGGGCCGAGGGTGAGGCCCACCTCCTGCGGGCTCACCTGGGTGCGGCGGGCCCGCAGAAAGCGGCCCAGTTCCGTGCCGCCGCCGTTGCGTTGCTGGTCGGGTGCCATACCCCCAGGGTGGTACCGCGCTGAACCGGAAGAAAGCCGGGTGGGGGGCCCTGTCACACCCCCCTCACCCTGTTCACCCGTACGGCTCGGCCTGCCGCGACCCCACCACCGGGCGGCAGGCTGGACGACGGCCGGCGTCGGCTAGGCCGGGTGGCGCACCGGCGCGCGCGTCACCACCCCGTGGGCGGCCATCGTGGGAGACGGCCCCCATCGACTCACCCCCGCCGATACTCGAGGAAAGAAGAACCATGGAGTACACCCGACTGGGATCGTCAGGTCTCAGGGTCAGCCGGATCGCCCTGGGCTGCATGAGCTTCGGCACCCCGAGGGAGATCACGCCCTGGACGCTCGGCGACGACGACGCCGAGCCGATCTTCCGGCAGGCGCTCGACCTCGGCATCACGTTCTGGGACACCGCCAACATCTACGGCCTCGGCACCTCGGAGGAGATCGTCGGACGGGCCCTGCGGAAGTACACGAAGCGCGACGACATCGTGCTGGCGACGAAGCTGTTCATGCCGATGGGCGAGGGCCCGGGCGGCTCCGGGCTGTCCCGCAGGGCGGTCATGGAGCAGGTCGACGCCTCGCTGCGGCGCCTGGACACCGACTACATCGACCTCTACCAGATCCACCGCTTCGACCCGGAGACCCCGGTCGAGGAGACGATGGAGGCGCTGCACGACGTGGTGAAGGCCGGCAAGGTCCGCTACCTCGGCGCCTCGTCGATGTGGGCCTGGCGGTTCGCCACCATGCAGTACGTGGCGGACGCCAACGGCTGGACCCGCTTCGTCTCGATGCAGGACCAGTACAACCTGGTGCAGCGCGAGGAGGAGCGCGAGATGTTCGGGCTGCTCGCCGACCAGGGCGTGGGCTCCATCCCGTGGAGCCCCCTCGCCGGCGGTCTGGTCACCCGCCCCTGGGGCGACCGGAGCACCAGCCGCGGCCAGGCCAACCCGACCACCGACCAGCAGGGGCGGCCGCTCTTCCTCGACAGCGACAAGGCGACCGTCGACGCCGTCCAGCGGATCGCCGAGGCGCGCGGGGTGTCCATGGCGCAGGTCGCCATGGCCTGGGTGCTGCGCAACCCGGTGGTCGACGCCCCCATCGTGGGCGCCACCAAGGCCCACCACCTCGCCGACGCCGTCGCGGCCCTCGACATCGACCTCACCGACGACGAGGTCAGGGCACTGGAGGAGCACTACACCCCGCGCGAGCCCACGTACTTCTGACGGCCCTCCCGGGGTTACCGGTGGACGGCGTAGCCATACCGCTCCGGGCGCACCGTGTCGTCGCCGAGCTCGGCGGCGACACGGTGCGCCCAGTAGGGCTCGCGCAGCGGCTGCCGGCCGAGCAGGGCCCCTGACCTGTGGCTTCGCCTCTTTCAGCCGCTGTCTCAGCCTTCCTGCCTTGTACAGCGAAAAGTCCCTGGGGTATCCCTCGTCTCCGGCCGCTTACCAGCGCCGGATCCCGAGCTGGCGGAGACGACGACGTCGACACCGGACTCGCCCGGGTAGCAACCTTGTTCGTGCAGTTGAACGAAGAGACCCACCGGGATACCACCGGTCAGCTCCCAGTTGACGGTCAAGCCGCGGCCCGTGCGCGACGCCTCCGGTCCTTGGTCATCTCGCCACGAGCGCGTCACAGGGGCCGTCGCGTCAGCGACTGGCCGGTGGGCCGGGGCGGCCGAGACGGACCATGGCGCGGTAGAGGGCGGCGGGTGCGGGGGCGTCGGGCAGTGGGGGAATGTGGGTGTCGGGGGCGGCGTACGAGCGCAGCATGTGGGCGACGAGGCGGCGCCAGGCGTCGGGGGCGTCGTCGCCGGTGGCGTTGACGACACCGGCGTTGGCCATGAGCAGGATGACGAGGTCCTCGCTGGTGAAGTCGTCACGCAGGCGACCGGTCGCCTTAGCGCGGGCGATGACGTCGAGGAAGCCGGTGTAGGCCTCGGCGCGGCGGGTCTCCAGAGCCCTGGCCGCCGGGAAGGTCATGGTCAGGACGTCGGCGAAGCCGCGGTCGGCGGCCTGCATGGCGCAGACGGTGTGGACGTAGCCGGCGAAGCCGCGCCAGGGGTCGGGGGCGGCCAGGGCATCCGCGACAGCCGCGGCGTAGGCGTCCATCCGGTCGGCGAAGACGGCGTTGACGAGTTCCTCCCGCGTGGCGAACCGGCGGGAGAGGGTGGCCTTGCCGACGCCGGCCTCGCGGGCCACGGAGGCCATGGAGACGCCGAGCCCCTCGGCGGCGAACAGGCGGCGGGCGGCGGCCAGGATGCGGTCGCGATTGCGTTCGGCGTCGGCGCGCAGTCCCGTGTCCGCGGAGGAGGTCATGCCCCCACCCTATCTAACTGGAACGGGCGGACCACTTTCTTGTTACGCTGGGCCGCGATGGAAACGGGAAGGCCGTTCCACTTACCGGAAGGTGCTGTCATGCGCGCTGTCACACTGAACGAGGTCCCTTCGGCCCCGACCGTGGCCGAGGTCGAGACCCCCCGCCCGGAGGCCGGCGAGCTGCTGGTGAGGGTGGCCGGCTCGTCGGTGAACGGCTTCGACGCCGCGACGGCGGCCGGCTACCTGAAGGGGATGATGGAGCACAGGTTCCCGCTGGTGGTCGGCAAGGACTTCGCCGGCACCGTCGAGGCGCTCGGTGAGGGCGTGGACGGCTTCGCGGTCGGCGACGCCGTCTTCGGCGTGACGATGAAGCCGTATCTCGGCACCGGGTCGCTGGCCCAGTACGTCACCGTGCCCGCCGCCCACGGCGTCGCCCCCCTCCCGGAGGGCCTGGCCCTCCGGGACGCCGGGGCACTCGGCCTGGCCGGGACCGCCGCCTGGGACAGCCTGGCGGCCGTGGCCCTCACCAAGGACGAGACGGTGCTGGTCTCCGGCGCCACCGGCGGGGTCGGCGCCTTGGCCGTCCAACTCGCGGCCGCCCGCGGCGCCCGCGTGATCGCCACCGCCCGGCCCGGATCCGAGGCCGCCTTCGTCACCGGCCTGACGCCCGCCGGAGTCGACCTGGTCGACTTCACCGGCGACCTGTCCGCCCAGGCCGAGGCCCTCGCCCCGAACGGCGTGGACGCGGTACTCCACCTGGCGGGCGACGGCGGCCAGCTCGCCGGCCTGCTCCGTCCCGGCGGACGGATCGCCTCCCCCCTCGGCCTGACCCCCGACGCCGTCGACAACCCCGACATCACCGTCCACCCGATCATGGCGGACCCGAACGCCCGGACCCTGAGCACGCTGGCGGAGCAGACGGCCTCCGGGGCGCTGCGCGTGCCGGTCACCGCCACCTACCCGCTGGAGCGGGCTCCGGAGGCGTTCGCCGCCTTCGCGGCCGGCACGCTCGGCAAGATCGCCATCACCTGCTCCTGAAACCCACTTCTCGGAAGAGCTGAATCATGCCCACCATCGCCATCGTCGGCGCCGGCCCCGGCATGGGCCTGGCCATCGCCCGCACCTTCGGCAGCCGCGGCTTCGACGTCGCCCTGATCGCCCGCACCAGGCAGAAGCTCGACACCCTGGTCGAGCAGCTGGGCACCGAGGGCGTCACCGCCGCCGCGTTCACCGCCGACGTCCTGGACCGGCACTCGCTGACCGCCGCCCTGGGCGCCGCCACGAGCCACTTCGGCGGCATCGACGTGCTGGAGTACTCCCCGGCCGCACCCACCCCGGGGCCTGGCTTCACCATGGCCAGCCCCTCCGAGACCACGGCCGAGAACCTGCGGCCGCACCTCGAGTACATCTTCTTCGGCGCCGTCGCCGCCGCCCGCGCCGTGCTGCCCGCGATGCGCGAAGCAGGCGCGGGCACCCTGCTGTTCACCTCCGGCGGCGGCTCGGTGGACCCGATCCCGATGCTGGGCAACATCAACCCCGCCGGCGCCGCGCTCCGCAACTGGGTCATCAACCTCGACAAGGAACTGGCCGACACCGACATCCACGCCGCGCACGTCGCGATCGGCGTCTGGATCGGCGACGAGGGCCCCGAGGGCGTCCCCACCGCCACGCCCGAGCAGATCGCCCCCCTCTACTGGGAGCTGCACGAGCGCCGCGACCGCGCCGAGGCCGTGTTCACGGCCTGACCTCCGATATGACGACCTCGTTCGCGGTGGCGAGCAGTTCGGTGCCGCCATCCGCGACGTGGCCGAGGATGACCAGCCCCGTGGCGTAGGGGGCGTCCCGGTAGAAGACCGCGAGATTGCCCCAGGGCGCGTAGTAGGCGAGGTCACCCGCCCGGGGCTCGGCTCCCTCGGGCGCGCCCGAGGTGGACAGACCGGACGGCAGGTCGGCGATCCTCTCGGTCTGGTGGAAGTCGCTGAGGGACAGCGTGAGCGGCAGCTGAGCCGCGAAGTCCCGGGCGGTGGCGCTGTCGTTCAGGGTGGCGTCGAGAGGAGTGCCGTCGACGGTGAGACGGATACGCACGTCGGTCCTGCCTGGGGTGGTGGTCGGTGTGGGATCCGCCGTCGCCCGCTCCTGTGCCGTGGAAGAGGGCGACGCGTCGGTCGTCGGAGCCGGGGAGGAGCCCGCGGCGCAGGCGGTGACACCGAACAGGAGGACGGCGACCGCGCCGGCGCGGGTCAGGGCGGGAGGGCAGTTCGACATCATCACGGGGAGTCCAGGGGATTCGGTCGGGAGGGGCGAAGCCGGTCAGGGAGTGAGGAGGGCCTTGAGGGCGCGGCGCTCGTCCATCGCCCGGTAGCCGTCGGCGACCCGCGCCAGGGGCAGCGTGAGGTCGAGGACCTTGCCGGGGTCGATGCGGCCGTCGAGGACCCGCTGGACGAGGTACCAACCGGTACCCATGACGTCGGAGAGGGTCAGCGGGCTGGGGAGGAGTGCGTCGACGGGACCGCTCGCGATCGAGCCTCACACCCGAGGGCGGGCGCGAGAAGTGGAGGATTCCCTCCCGGGAGGGAAGCATCCTGGGAGGAAACTCTCCCCCCTTCCCCGGCGGCGACCGGTGCCATGCTGGGGAGCATGGCCGGCAACGTCCCCCTCAACGAGCTGGGAGAATTCCTCAGGAAGCGCCGCTCCGAGCTCAGCCCTCGCACCGTCGGGCTGCCGGAGACGGGCGGCCCCCGCCGGGTCGCCGGGCTGCGCCGCGAGGAGGTCGCCCAGCTCGCCTCCATCAGCACCGACTACTACATCCGGCTCGAACAGGGTCGGATGCAGGCATCCGCCCCGGTGCTCGACACCCTGGCCCGGGTCCTCCACCTGGACGACGACCAGCGGGACTACCTCTTCCAGCTCGCCGGCAGGACCACCACCCGCCCCCGGCGCCGGGGGCGGCAGACGGTGCAGCCCCAGCTCCAACGGGTCCTTGACGACCTCACCGCGACCCCCGCCCTGGTCCAGGGCAGGCGCGGCGACATCCTCGCCTGGAACGCGCTGGCCGCCGCGCTGGTCACCGACTTCTCCCGCCTCCCGGAGAAGCACCGCAACTATCCGCGGATCCTCTTCGTGGACCCGGCGATGCGGACGCGGTACGCGGACTGGACGACCTCGGCCAGGACCGCCGTCGCGCAGCTGCGGATGGAGGCCGCCAAGTACCCCGAGGACCCCCGCCTGATCGCGCTCGTCGGCGAGCTCTCGCTGCGCGACAAGCAGTTCGCCCAGTGGTGGGGCGAGCACCAGGTCGCCGCCCGCACCATCGGCACCAAGACCCTCGACCACCCCGTCGTCGGAGAACTCGTCCTCGACTGGGACACCCTCACCGCCAACACCGACCCCGACCAGCACCTGACCGTCTGGACCGCCAGGCCCGGCTCCCCCACCCACGACCGGCTGCGTATCCTCGCCTCCTGGGCCGCCGAACACCACCTGCCCACCTCCGAGAACCTCACCTGAGGGGCCATGGCCTCGACCGGCCCGCTCCGCCGAGCGCTCGTCGGTTCAGCGGAGCCGCAACACGTGCTCCCCGGCGCGAAGCGTCTGCACGCTTCCGTCGGTGTGCACGAACTCCACCTCGACCGGGCTGCGCACCTCGACGTCGCGGCCGTCGACCCGCACCTCGACGAGGCCGGACGGTGACGGCACCGCGCCCGCCAGCCGGCGGAGCCCTCCCGGTCGTGGGGCGATCCGTGCGGTGCGGAAGCCGGGCGATCCCGGTTGGATACCGAGGACGTACGCGACGAGGTCCCGAGCGGGGGTCGCGCTCCAGCCGTGCGCGGGTGTTCCCCATCCCCAGCACTCGCCGAACGTGTCGTATCCGTCGGTGAGGAACGGAGTCCACCTGCGGAGCAGTTCGGGGAGCCGGTCGGCGTGGCCGGCGAGCGCGACCGCGTCGTGGACGGTGTAGCCGAAGAACGGCTGCGCGACGACGATCTGGGATTCGACGTCCCAGTCCGCGGCCAGCGGGCGCAGCGTCTGCTCCCGCATCCTCGCCAGGTCGTAGGAGCCGTCCGCGCGGCCGATCCACGACCGGACCACGAGCCGCTCGGGATCGGTGATCGTGCTCACGATCGCCGACCACCGCTCGCGGGGCGCGAGTCCTGAGACGATCGCCGCCGCACCGGCGGCCTGCGAGGCGGGCAGGCGCGGCTCGCCGTCCACGATGTGATCGAGGTAGACGCCGCGTCGTGCGTCCCAGAAGTCCTCGAACCCCTCGCGCGCCCGTTCGTGGAGCTCCTGTGCCCACCGGGCGCGGCCGTGGTCGCCCAACGCCTCGGCGATCTCGGTGAACTCGCGGAGACCGCGTGCCCACAGGGCGGTCAGGATGGAGCTGCGACCGCTCAGGAAGAGGCTCGCCCAGTCGACGAGGTTCCATTCGGGCACGTCGCCGAGTGTGCCGCGCGCGTCGACGGAGCGGGCGAACCAGCGGAGTATGCCCTCGGCGGTGGAGAGGTGCGCGCGGAGGAACTCCTCGTCGCCCTCGTACCGGTAGAGGTTGTGCAGGCCGTGGATCCAGCTGAGCGACCAGTCGCCGATCGTGAGCCCGCCCCCGCTCTCGATCTCGCCCACCACGCTCATCGGCAGGATCCCGTCGTTCGGGGGCTCTCCGTGATCGCGCCGCGGCACGGGTGGCCACGGCGCGATCGGGGTTCGACGCGAGAAGCCGATACCGGCTCAGCCCTTGAAGACGAGCTCGGCCTGGTCGCGCTTGGCGGTGTGCAACTCCCAGTAGACGGGGGCGACGTCCTCGGCCGCGGCCGTCTTGAGCGTGGGGTCGATGGAGGCACCGCCGAGCGCTACGTCGATGGCGACGTGGGCGGCCTGGATGCCGGTGCCGGCCAGCTCCTTGTGCAGGTTGACCACCCAGTTGCGCAGCGCCGCCGCGGCGGCGTTGACGTTGCCGACCACCGGCAGCGGGTCGAGGGAGCCGGCACCTGTGGTGTAGAGCAGGGTGCCCGCGCCGGCCTCGCGCATCGCGGGCAGCACGGCCTTGGTGGCGGCCATGGCCCCGTAGAGCTGGAACTCGATCTGGTCCTGGATGTGGGAGGGGTCGCTCTCGGCCGGGGTGGCCAGCGCGGTGGATTCGATGGCGAGCGGGGAGTACTCCAGGACGTCGATCCCGCCGAACCGGTCGGCGGCATCCTCGAGGGCCCGGGTGAGCGCGTCGTGGTCGAGCACGCTCGCGGGGAACGCGGCCGCGGTGACGCCCTCGGCGCCGAGCAGCTCGGCGAGCCCGTCGAGCTTGTCGCGGTTGCGGGAGATCAGGGCGACGTCGAAGCCCTGGGAGCCGAAGGTGCGGGCGATGGCCAGGCCCATCTGAGGGCCGGCTCCGACGATGGCGATGCTGGTCACAGCAGTCCTTTCGAAAACCTTGCGGGTGAATGACACGGAGATCGGATAGGCCTCTCCGTTTCGGATTCGGATAGCTCTATCCGGTTCGCCACCGTCCACCGTACCACCGAAAACGGATAGGGCAATCCGATTGCTAGGCTGACCGGCATGACACCCGGCGCCAGGTCCCGCGACACCCCCGGCACGCAGCCGCTGCGCAGCGACGCCGAGCGCAACCGGGGGCGGATCATCGCCGCCGGACGCAAGGTACTCGGCCGCGACGGCCTGAACGCGTCCATGGCGTCCGTGGCCCGCGAGGCGGGAGTGGGGATCGCCACCATCCTCCGCCACTTCCCGGCCAAGGAGGACCTGGTCGCCGCCGTCTTCGCCGACCGGATGGACGCCTACGCCGAGGCGGTCGCCGTCGCCCTGGAGGACCCCGACCCCTGGCACGGATTCGTCGGATACCTGGAGACCGCCTGCGCGATGCAGGCCGCCGACCACGGCTTCGCCGACGTGTTGACCATGACCTTCCCCACCGCCAAGGTCCTGGAGCGGCGCCGCGAAGAGGCGTACGAGGCCATGGTGCGGCTCATCGACCGCGTCAAGGCCACCGGCCGGCTGCGCGCGGACTTCGACCCCTCGGACCTGGTGCTGATCCACATGGCCAACGCCGGCGTCGTCAACGCCACGGGCGACGCCGCCCCCGACGCCTGGCGACGGGTCCTCGCCCTCTTCGTCCAGTCCTTCGAGGCCCCGGCCCGCGGCCCCCTGCCCGCCTCACCCGAACATGACGCCCTCTACCAGGCCATGCTCCGCGCCAGCCCGGCCGGCACCATCACACCGGAACCGGGCAAGACCAGCTGAACCCTCACCGGCCACCACCCGCACGTACCCGGCCCAGGTTCAGGACCCTCGCGTGGTGCGCTACCGCGGCTCGCCGAGGGACGCGAGTTCCTCGGCGGTGAGGGTGAGGTCGAGTGCGCGGAGGGAGTCGCGGATGGTCGAGGGGCGGGAGGCGCCGGGGATCGGGATGACCGTGGGTGAGAGGGACAACTCCCAGGCGAGGCAGACCTGCTGGGGGCTGACGCCGTGCCGCTGCGCGATCGCGTCGAACGCGGCGTGGCGGGCGGCCAGTTCTCCGGCGTGTCCGATGCCGCCGAGGGGCGACCAGGGGAGGAAGGCGATGCCGAGTTCGGCGCACAGGTCCAGTTCGGGGCGGCTGGAGAGGAAGCCGGGTGAGAACTGGTTCTGCACGGAGGCGAGTCGACCGCCGAGGACGTCGTTGGCCTGCCGGATCTGGTCCGGGTCGGCGTTGGAGATGCCGGCCAGGCGGATGACGCCCTCGTCGAGGAGCTCGGCGAGGGCTCCGATGGTCTCCGCGTAGGGGACCTCCGGGTCGGGCCGGTGGTGCTGGTAGAGACCGATGGCCTCGACGCCGAGCCGGGCGGCGGACTGCTTCGCGGCCCGCTTGAGGTGTTCGGGCCGGCCGTCGAGGATCCAGGTGCCGTCCTGGGTGCGCAGGTGGCCGCCCTTGGTGGCGACGAGGATGCCGGAGGTGTCGCCGCCCCACGACGTCAGGGCCCTGGCGATCAGCGACTCGTTGTGGCCGGTCTCGTCGTGTCCCACGGCGTCGGCGCCGAGGTGGTAGGCGTCGGCGGTGTCGATGAGCGTGGCGCCGGCGTCGAGGGCGGCGTGGATCGTGGCGACGGAGCGGTCCTCGTCCGGGCGGCCCTCGACCGACATCGGCATCCCCCCGAGACCGATGGCGCTGACCTGGACATCCCCGATGGTGCGCTGCTGCATCGCTGAGTCACTCCCGTTCGACGTTCGACGTTCGACGTGGACGTTCGGCTGGCGCGCCGGCGGTCCTGGTGCGGACGTCCTGCCACGTTAGCGGCGTGTCCCGTGGCGGCGGGGGGTTCTGAGAGTGCCTCCCGGTCGGGTGCGTCGCGGTGGTTACCTGGGAAACAGCGAGGGCCGAGTCGCCCCGTTTCCCCCGCTCCGGGCCCGCGCCGTCGCACCGCCCGGGGAGCGATCACCGCATTCGTCTATCGAGAAGGACCCCCGATGACAGTCGTACGCGCCTATGCCGCGACCTCCGCGACCGACCCGCTCGTTCCCGGGACGATCGAGCGGCGCGCGGTGGGCCCGAAGGACGTGCTGATCGAGATCGCCTGGGCCGGGATCTGCCACTCCGACATCCACACCGTCCGTGGCGACTGGGGGCCGGTCCAGTACCCCCTCACGGTGGGCCACGAGATCGCCGGCACCGTCGCCCAGGTCGGCTCGGAGGTCACCGGGCACCGGGTCGGCGACCGGGTCGGCGTGGGCTGCATGGTCGACTCGTGCCGCGAGTGCGAGAACTGCCTGGCCGGCCACGAGCAGTACTGCCTGAACGGGTTCACCGACACCTACAACGGCGTCGACCGGGCCGGCGACGTCACCCAGGGCGGCTACTCGACGCAGATCGTCGTCGACGAGCACTTCGTGCTGCGGATCCCCGAGGCGATCCCGTTCGAGAAGGCCGCTCCGCTGCTGTGCGCCGGGATCACGACGTACTCGCCGCTGCGGCGCTGGAACGCCGGCCCTGGCAAGAAGGTCGCCGTCGTCGGGATGGGCGGCCTCGGCCACCTGGCCGTCAAGATCGCCCACGCCCTCGGCGCCGAGGTGACCGTGCTCTCGCAGAGCCTGCGCAAGCGCGACGACGGCCTGCGGTTCGGCGCCGACCACTACCACGCCACCAGCGACCCGGCGACGTTCAAGGAGCTGGCGAACACCTTCGACCTGATCGTGAACACGGTCAGCGCCCCGATCGACCTGGACGCCTACCTGGGCCTGCTGAGGCTGCACGGCACGATCGTGAGCGTCGGGGCCCCGCCCGAGGCCGTCCCGGTGACCCTGTTCACGCTCTTCGACAACCGTCGTTCCTTCGCCGGGTCGAAGATCGGCGGTATCGCCGAGACCCAGGAGATGCTCGACTTCTGCGCCGAGCACGGCATCGCCCCCGAGGTCGAGACCATCCGCGCCGACCAGATCAACGAGGCATGGGAGCGCGTGCTCGCCTCCGACGTCCGCTACCGGTTCGTCATCGACACCAGCACCCTCGGCGAGTAGTCCGGCCCGTCCCCACCGTGGGCCGTGGTGGCGGGAGCACGTGTCCCCCGCCACCGGCGACGTGCTCGCCCGCCTCCACGGCCGTCCCAGAAAGCCACCCATGTCCCACTCCCCTGCCTCCGCCGCCCCGCACGGGCCCCGTCTGCCGTTGATGATCTACGTCCTGGCCGCGGGCACCTTCCTCATGGGGACCACCGAGTTCGTGATCGCCGGCCTCCTCCCCGAGATGGCGGCCAGCTTCGACACCACGGTCGCTCACGCCGGGGTGGCGATCACCGTGTTCGCGGTCGGCATGATCCTCGGCGCCCCCTCCCTGTCGCTGCTCACGCTGCGCCTCCCACGCCGGCTGACCCTGACGCTCGCCCTGGTCGTGTTCGCCGTCGGGCACGTGGTCGTGGCGCTCACCGGCAGCTTCGCCGTGATGCTCGCCGCCCGGTTCCTGACCGCCGTGGCGACCGGCGCGTTCTGGGCGGTCGGATCCATCGCCGCCGCCCAGGCCGCCGGCCCCGCCGCGAGTTCCCGCGCCCTCGGGCTCGTGCTGGGCGGCGCCATGCTCGCCAACGTCCTCGGCGTCCCCCTCGGCTCCTTCAGCGGCCAGCTCATCGGCTGGCGCGGCACCTTCTGGGCGCTTGCCGTCCTGGCCGCCGCCACCGCGGTCGTCGTCGCACGGCTCGTCCCCGCCGAGGGGCCCCGCCGAGGCGTGCCCTCCGTCGGCGCCGAGCTCCGCGTGCTGCGCAGCGGACGCCTGTGGCTCACCCTGGCGACCTGCGCCATGATCACCGGCGGGGTGCTGTCCATCTACAGCTACATCGCCCCGCTGCTGACCGACCGCGCCGGGCTCGCCGGCACGACGATCCCGTTCGCGCTGATGGGCTTCGGGATCGCCGCGCTCGTCGGCAACGTCGTCGGAGGCCGACTCGGCGACACCCGCCCCTACGCGACCTCGCTCGCCACTGCGGGAGCCACCGTTCTGGCGTCGATCGGCGTGTGGGTGTTCTCCACCGAGCCGGTTCCGCTGCTGGTCTCGTTCACCCTGCTGGGTCTGGTCGGCCTGTCGGCGAATCCGATCCTGGTGTCGCTGGCCGTCAGGTTCGGCGGCGACGCCCCCACTCTCGCCGCCGCCATGCCGGCGTCGATCTTCAACCTCGGCACCGCCATCGGCACCGGGATCACCGGGGCCGCCCTCCAGTCGAGCGTGGGAGCCCTCGCTCCGGCCATCGTGGGCACGGTCTTCACCACGCTGATCTTCCTGCCTCTGGGCGCGCTCACCCTGATCGAGCGGCGCGGCCGGTCACGGGTGGTCGCCACCGCCGGGGCCGGGCCGGCGCCGTCCGCGACGGTGCGCAGGTGATCCGTTCGGTTCCCGTGACGCGTGTCAGGGGTGGGGGGTACCGGGAGAACCCCCCACCTCACGGCCTGACGGCTCTACCGTGGCAGACATGAGCACCAAGGACGAGGTGCGGGAGTTCCTGATCTCCCGTCGCGCGAACGTCACCCCCGAGCAGGCGGGCATCCCCGACTTCGGCGGGGAACGACGGGTGCCAGGACTGCGCCGCGAGGAGGTCGCGATGCTCGCCGGTGTCAGCCTCGACTACTACACGAGGCTGGAGCGCGGCAACATTCGCGGCGCCTCGGAGAGCGTGCTCAACGCGATCGCCCGAGCGCTGCGGCTCAACGACACCGAACGCGAGTACCTGTTCGATCTGGCACGCACCGCCCCGGCCACGGCGGCGGCCCGCCGCAAGCAACCGGCCGCCCAGGCCGTGCGCACCTCGGTGCAGCGGGTGCTGGACCACATGACCGTGCCGGCGATCGTGCACAACGCGAACCAGGACCTCGTCGCGGCCAACCTGATGGGCCGGGCTCTGTACGCACCGCAGTTCGACACCGAGGGCACCCCGAACATCGCCAGGTTCGTCTTCCTCGACCCCCGGGCCCGTGAGTACTACGTCGACTGGCCACTGGCCCGCCGCACCACGGCGGCGATGATGCGTCTCGAAGCCGGACGCGATCCGCTCAACACCCAGCTCACCGCGCTCATCGGCGAACTCTCCACCCGCAGCCCGTGCTTCCGCGAGGACTGGGCCGGCCACGACGTCCATGAGCACCGCAACGGCGTGAAGTCCTTCCGGCACCCCGAGGTCGGCCTGATCGAGGTCGCCTTCGACGTCTTCGAGATGCCGGGAGAGGTGGGGCTCCAGATCGTGACCTACAGCGTCCCGCCGGGCACCGACTCCGCCGACAAGTTCGCACTGCTGGCCAGCTGGGCCGCCACCCGGGACGAGGAGCGGCGCCGGCACGACACCACGGGCGCGCCGAATCCGGCGCCAGAGTTCTGACCCGGAAGCACAGGAGCATCATGACCACCATCGCCATCGTCGGCGCGGGCCGGGGCCTCGGCGCCGCCGTCGCCCGCAGGTTCGGGGCCGAGGGCCTTCGACCTCGCGCTGATCTCCCGCAGCCAGGAGCGCCTGGACGCGCTCGCCGCGGACCTGGAGGCCGAGGGCTACGCGGCCCGCGGGTACGCCGCCAGCGTCCGTGATCCCGCATCACTCACCGAGGCACTCGACCGCGCGTCGCGGGAACTCGGGCCGATCGAGGTCCTGGAGTACAGCCCGCTGCCGCAGAAGGAGTTCCTCCGTCCCGTGCTGGAGACCACCCCGGACGACCTCGTCGGCGCCGTGGAGTTCTCCCTCTACGGCCCCGTCACGGCGGTGCACCAGGTGCTCCACGGCATGCGGTCCCTCGGCCACGGGACGATCCTGTTCGTCAACGGCGGCTCCGGGGCCCGGCCGAACCCGAGGGTGGCGGGCACCTCGATCGCGTTCGCCGGACAGGGCGCCTTCGCGAAGATGCTGCACGACACCCTCGCCACGGAGAACATCCACGTCGGCCAGCTCATCATCCCCGGCGCCATCCGCCCCGGGCACCCGACCCACGACCCCGACGTCCTCGCGGCCAGGCTCTGGCACCTGCACACCCACCCGGCGGAGTTCCGCGTCTTCGCCGAAGAGCTCCCACCCGTCTGACCTCCTCCGCGTGACGCGGTCCTGTGTGTCGGCGAGGCCCGAGCCCCGCTGAGCCCCGACAACCGGTTCAGCCGCGGGCAACGACGCCCGCTGTTTCAAGGCGCGGTGTCGAAGGTCATCCTGGCGCATCTCCCCCACCACCGCCTGAAAGCCATCTACGCTCGTCAGGGCGGCGAAATCGAGAATGCCGGGCTGGGCGACACGTGGAGCGCCTTCCGCGCGACCCTGGGTGAGATGAAGAAGAACGGCTACGTCCGACCGACCGTGGGAGAGTTCAACCGTTGAGTGAATCTCAGCGATTCTTTCGCTGATCTTCTTCCTGCTTCATCGACCGCAGCCGACTCCGGAGAGTGAGGTCTTACGTGGTCTCCACGAGGCGTTTCGACTCTCCGGGCAACTTCCCGGCGAGCTGTTTCTCAGAGCGCTTTGAGCATCGCGTCCAGGAGGTTCCCGGCTGCGTTGTGGTCCCGGTCGTGGACGACTCCGCAGCCGGGGCACACCCAGGTCCGGTCAGCCAGGACCAAGGCACGGTTGATCCGGCCGCAGTCCCCGCACGTCTTCGAGGACGGGAACCAGCGGTCGGCCTTCCATACGGTCGCGCCGTACCAGTCGGCCTTGTAGTCGAGCTGGCGGACGAATTCGGCGAACCCGGCGTCGGAGACGGCGCGGGCCAGTCTGCGGTTTTGAACCATGCCCTTGACGTGCAGGGTCTCCACGGCAATGGCCGACTTGGTTCTCGTCAGCCGCGTCGTGGTCTTATGCAGGAAGTCCCGTCGCCGGTCGGCGACACGAAGATGGAGCTGCCCGACACGCTTGCGGGCCTTGGACCTGTTCTTGGAGTCCTCAGCCGAGCGGGCGAGCTTGCGGTTGGCGCGTTTGAGAGCACGCTGTGCGGCCTTGAGCGGCTTCGGGGCCTGGATCTCCTCGGTGGTGCCGTCGCTGTTCTTGATGACGGCGAAGGTCTTCAAGCCCAGATCGATACCGCACACTGGGGCGTCGGTATCCACCCGGTGGTGTTTGTTGATGTCATCCCGGTCAACTTCGATCTGGAAGGAGATCCACCAGCGTCTGGCCTGCTCACGCACCGTGCTGCCGAGTATCCGAGCGGAACCGTTCTCCATGCGATCGGTGAGCCAGGACATGTCCTCACCCGCCGCCACGTCTCCGATCGCGGGCAGGCGCACCGTGCGTGCGTCACGAGGCTTAGCGCGGTCGGCGTCGTAGCGGAAGCGGGAACCGTGCTTGCGCTTACGCCACTTCGGGAACCCGAGCCGGGCGCCCTTGCGCTCGCCCTTGAAGGACTTGAGGTAGTGGGAGAACCCGGCCGCACGCACCCGGCACGCTTCCTTCGGCACACGGGAGGACATCCCGTTCTCCACGAACCACGGGTAGCGCTCAGGATGAGCGGCGCGCCACTCCTTCTCCAGAGCGGGAGCGGACCACGGCACCTTCGTCAGGTCCTCACCGGTCATGCCGTAGGTCTCCTCGGCCTTGCGTTGCGCGTACTTCTTGAGAACGGTCTGAAGGCAGAAGTTCTCCACCGCCCGTGACAGGCCGCAATGACGCCCCATGAGGACGGCCTGCTCGGCGGTCGGGGCGAGTTCGAAGCGAAGTCCCTGCTTATGGCTCATTCGGCGTCCTCCGCTGCTGCGGCGAGCGCCTTCCGCGCCCGGTTCTTCGCGGCCCGCTTGCCATACAGGCGGGCGCAGAACGATGTGAGCACGTCCGTCATGTCGCGCACCAGATCGTCAGGGACTTCGCCTTCGTCGACGACGCGTACGGTACGGCCCTGCGCCGACAGTGCGGCCTCGATGTACTCCACGCCGAACCGGGCGAGCCGGTCACGGTGTTCGACCACGATCACGGAAACGTCCGGGTCGGCAAGTAGCCGCTTGAGCTTCGGACGAGCACCGTTGAGTGCCGAACCAACCTCGGATACAACCCTGGCGACGGTCAGCTTGTTGCCAGTGGCCCACTGTGTGAGTCGGGCCACCTGCCGATCAAGGTCCGGCTTCTGGTCGACTGAGGAGACCCGTGCGTACAGCGCGACAGCACCGCCCGCACGGTCACCCTCGGCGAGAACGAGATACCGGCCCGTCGGTGTCTTCACCACCGGAACAGGCATCTTGCCCTCATGCGCCCACTTCCAGGCGGTCTGATAATGAACGCCCTGAATACGCGCCCAATCACTGAGCCTCACACGGAGATCATAACAGAGGAAGACTGAACAACACTGATGAATCAAGCACCAGCTTCCACCCCCGGTGTCTACAGCGTCGCGGCCCCCATTCTCACCGATCAGAAGACCGCCCTGGGTAGCGTGGGTGTCGCCTGGGACGAGAACGAGCGGCGCGACGTCGAGGTCCAGCACGCGGTGCTCGCGGTCAAACAGGCGGCGACGACCATATCGGAACGTCTGCTGGAGCAGCAGCGCGACTGACGTGCCCGAAGGCGCGGGATGGCCGGAGCCCGCCCAGCGCCGTGCGCCTCACCCCAAGGTGTTCCTCGACGCCGTGAGGTTCCCCCTCACGACCTCACACCGCCGGGAGAGGTCGCCGCTTTCGGCGACGCGCTGGAACGCGTAGGCGCTCGGTTTCGGCTCGCGGCGGAAACCCGCGGCGCGGTCCACGGCGATGAGGCCGAACTCGGGCCGATAGCCCTCGGCCCACTCGAAGTTGACGAAGGCGGACCAGCGGAGGCACCCGCGTGCGGCGATCCCGTCGCCGATGAGGCGCGACCCTGCGCCCGGCTGCCGAGACAGAGAAACTTTCCGGCTTTCAGAGCGAAACATGGACGCACGGACATTGACGCGCCCACGGCATGCACACATCATCATGGGAGCGCTCCCAGAACAGGGGGGCTCGGCTGCGAGGGGAGCGCGCGGCCGCCCATGGGGACGCCGGAGGGGCCCGCAGGCCACGTTCACCGGGAAGGGGCGCAGGTCATGTCGCTCGCACATCGTCCGCTCACGCGGACCAGAACCGTCCGGGGGCTCGCCATCGGACTGGCGTCCGTGCTGGCCGCCGCTGGCCTGGTCGCGGCCCAGACACCGGCGGCGGCCGATCCGGCCGAGGAACAGGTCGTCGACGTCTCGGTCAACGCGACGCTTGGGCTCGGGACGATCGACGAGGCGGCGTTCGGGGTCAACACCGCGATCTGGGACGCGCACATGAACGATCCCGAGGTCGTGACCCTGATGAGCGATGCCGGGATCGGTGCGATGCGCTATCCGGGCGGCTCCTACGGCGACATCTACCACTGGGAGGACCACACCGCGCCCGGCGGCTACGTGGCGCCGAACACCGAGTTCGACACCTTCATGGGCACGGTGCGAGCCAGCGGCGGCCAGCCGATCATCATCGCGAACTACGGCACCGGGACCCCCGAAGAGGCCGCGGCATGGGTCCGCTACGCCAACATCACCCGCGGCTACGAGGCCAGGTACTGGGAGATCGGCAACGAGGTGTACGGCAACGGCCATTACGGGGGCGGCTGGGAGGAGGACGATCACCCTGACAAGAGCCCGAGCGAGTACGCGCGTAACGTCCTCGCCTACGCCGAGGCGATGCGGGCGGTCGACCCGACCATCGAGATCGGTGCCGTGCTGACCACGCCGGGCGACTGGCCGGACGGCATCGTCGGCCCCGGCGACTCAGCCGACTGGAACCACACCGTACTGTCCATGGTCGCCGACACCGTCGACTTCGTCATCGTGCACTCCTACCCGGGCGGGGCCAGCGCCGACGAGGCCCTGGACCGGGTCGCCCGGCTGCCGGGCCAACTACGCGAGGTGCGCCGGCAGATCGACCGCTACGCCGGGGAGCGCTCCGCCGAGATCGGCATCGCGCTGACCGAGGTCAACTCCAACGTCCAGCAGAACAGCCGGCCCAACGGCCTCTTCGCCGCCGACGCCTACATGACGGCCCTGGAGAACGGGGTCTTCAACGTCGACTGGTGGAACACCCACAACGGCCCGACCCAGATCAACTGGGTCGACGGCGAGATCGACTTCAACGACGCCGGTCTCCTCTCCAGCGGCGGCTGCGTCGAGGACGTCTGCCAGCCGCCGCTCCACACGCCGTTCCACCCCTACTACGGCCTCAAGTCCCTCACCACGCTCGGCGGTCCCGGCGACACCATGGTGGCCTCGACGTCCAGCAGCGACCAGGTATCGGTCCACGCCGTGCATCGGGCCGACGGCGACGTGAGCGTCATGCTGATCAACAAGAACCCCGACCAGTCCTATCCGGTGGACATCGACTACGCGGGCTTCTCCGCCGACTCCCAGCCCCCGGTCGTCCACCGGTACGCCCGGGGCGACACCGACGTCACCCCGGTTCCTGCCCCGGAGGACGGCTCCCACGTCCTGCCGCCCTACTCGATCACCACCGTGACCGTCTCCCCGGCCCCGGGCAACGCGTCCGTCAGCGCCCCCGGCAGGCCGGAGGCCACCGCCGTGGACAGCGCCACGGCCACCGTGAGCTGGCCGGCCAGCACCCTCGGCACGCCAGTGCGCTACGAGGTCTACGAACGGCTCGGCGCCAACGCCCAGTTGCTGGCGACCTCGACCTCCACCTCCGCGACCCTGCGCAACCTGCCCCCGGGTAGCGAGCACACCGTCAACGTTCTGGCGCGAGACGCCGACGGCCGACTCTCCCGCCCCTCCGAGCCGCTGACCTTCACCACCACCTCACCACGGGACAGCACCTGCCTGGTGGCCTACCGCCTGGACGGCAACTGGAGCAACGGCTTCGTCGCCTCGATCACCGTCTCCAACCTCGGCGACACCCAGATCGACGGATGGAGCCTGGACTTCACCTGGCCCTCCGCCGGCCAGTCCGTCCAGAGCGCCTGGAACGCCCAGGTCACCAGCGATGGACGGCGGGTCCACGCCACCGACAACGGCCAGAACGCGATCCTCGCGCCCGGCGGCGGCTCCTCCGCCACCTTCGGCCTCGTCGGCGCCAACGAGGGGGCCAACCCCACTCCCACCAGCTTCACCCTCAACGGCACGGTCTGCCGGACCGCCTGAAGCTGACGCTTCCTCCTGGATCTACCGGTTGACCGCGTAGCCGTACTGCTCGGGCCAGGACGGCCGGTCACCGAGCTCGGCCGCGGCGCGGTGGGCCCAGTAGGGCTCGCGCAGCAGCTGCCGGCCGAGCAGCACCGCGTCCGCCTGGCCGGCGGCGAGGATCTCCTCGGCCTGCGCGGGCTCGCGGACCAGGCCCACGGCCCCGGTGGGCAGCCCCACCTCGGCGCGGACCCGGGCGGCGAACGGCACCTGGTAGCCGGGCGCGGTGGGGACCTTGGCATCGGGCACCATGCCGCCGCTCGACACGTCGAGCAGGTCGACCCCGTGCGCCTGGAGCTCCTTGGCCAGGCGCACGGTGTCGTCCCCGGTCCAGCCCTCGCGGTCGTCGCCCGGGTGCTCGCTCAGCCAGTCGGTGGCCGAGGTACGGAAGAAGACCGGCAGCTCGTCCGGCCAGACCGCGCGCACCGCGTCCACCACCTGGAGCGGGAACCGCAGCCGGCTCTCGAAACCGCCGCCGTAGGCGTCGGCGCGGTGGTTGGCGACCGGCGAGAGGAAGGAGTTGATCAGGTAGCCGTGGGCGCCGTGCACCTCGACCACCTGGAAGCCGGCGGCCAGGGCCCGCTCGGCGGCCTCGGCGAAGTCGCGCACCAGCCGCTGGATCTCCGGCTCGGTGAGCTCCCCGGGCGCCGGCCGGTCGCCGAAGGGCACCGCGCTCGGCGCCACCGTGGGCCAGCCGCCGGCCGACTCCGGCACGTGTCCGCCGCCCAGCCAGGGCCGCTCGCTCGAACCCTTTCGCCCGGCGTGGGCAAGCTGGATCGCCGGTACCGCGCCGCGCTCCCCGACGGCCTCGGCGATCCGGGCGAGCGCCGCCTGCTGACGGTCGTTCCACAGCCCGAGGTCGTAGGGGCTGATCCGGCCGTCGGGACGCACTCCGGTGGCCTCCACCATCACGAGACCGGCGCCGCCGGCGGCCCGGCTCGCCAGATGCGCCAGGTGGAAGTCACTGGGCACCCCGGTCTCCGGCCCCTCGCCGGCGGCCGAGTACATGCACATCGGGGACATCCACACGCGGTTGGGGATCGTCAGCGACCGCAGCGTGAGGGGCGTGAACAGCTGGCTCATGAAGTTTCCTCTGGGTGGCGTGGCACGAACCGACAGTCAGTACGATAGCCCTCGTAGTACGAGATTTGTCAAACTACCGAGGTCGGGAGCGGGGCCGGCGCCACCGCGGGCCACACACGACGCCGCCCCGGCTCGGGTGGGCCGAGCCGAGGCGGCGGGTGGGATCAGCGGGGGTCAGTCGGCGCCGAACTCCATCGCGGCGCGGTCGAGCAGCTGGTCGTCGCCCGAGGCCGTGCCGTCCGAGGCGATCGCCCCGGCGGCGCCCTGCGGCATCGCGCCGATCAGCCCGGTGGCGGCCGCCTGCGCGGCGCCGATCAGCGCCGGCTGGGTGCTGCCGACCATGCCGAGCCCGGCGTACTGCTCCAGCTTGGCGCGGGAGTCGGCGATGTCGAGGTTGCGCATGGTCAGCTGGCCGATCCGGTCCAGCGGGCCGAAGGCCGCGTCCTCGGTGCGCTCCATGGACAGCTTGTCCGGGTGGTAGCTGAACGCCGGCCCCGTGGTGTCCAGGATCGAGTAGTCCTCGCCGCGGCGCAGCCGCAGGGTGACCTCGCCGGTGACGGCGGTGCCGACCCAGCGCTGGAGCGACTCGCGCAGCATCAGCGCCTGCGGGTCGAGCCAGCGACCCTCGTACATCAGCCGGCCGAGCCGCCGGCCTTCGGCGTGGTAGGCGGCCAGCGTGTCCTCGTTGTGGATCGCGTTGACCAGCCGCTCGTAGGCCGCGTGCAGCAGCGCCATGCCGGGGGCCTCGTAGATGCCCCGGCTCTTGGCCTCGATGATCCGGTTCTCGATCTGGTCCGACATGCCGAGGCCGTGCCGGCCGCCGATGGCGTTGGCCTCGAGCACCAGGTCGACGGCGGAGGCGAACTCCTTGCCGTTGATGGTCACCGGCCGGCCCTGCTCGAAGCCGATCGTGACGTCCTCGGCCGCTATGTCGACGGACGGGTCCCAGAACCGCACGCCCATGATCGGGTCGACCAGCTCGACGCCCGCGTCCAGGTGCTCCAACGCCTTGGCCTCGTGGGTGGCGCCCCAGATGTTGGCGTCCGTCGAGTACGCCTTCTCCACGCTGTCCCGGTAGGGCAGACCGTGGGTCAGCAGCCACTCCGACATCTCCTTGCGGCCACCGAGCTCGCCGACGAAGTCGGCGTCCAGCCACGGCTTGTAGATCCGCAGCGACGGGTTGGCGAGCAGGCCGTAGCGGTAGAACCGCTCGATGTCGTTGCCCTTGAAGGTGGAGCCGTCACCCCAGATCTGCACGTCGTCCTCGAGCATCGCGCGCACCAGCAGCGTGCCGGTGACCGCCCGCCCGAGCGGGGTGGTGTTGAAGTAGGCCCGACCGCCGGACCGGATGTGGAACGCGCCGCACGCGAGCGCCGCGAGCCCCTCCTCGACGAGGGCCGCCCGACAGTCGACCAGCCGGGCGACCTCCGCGCCGTACGCCGTGGCCCGCCCCGGCACCGAGGCGATGTCGGGCTCGTCGTACTGGCCGATGTCGGCGGTGTACGTGCAGGGCACGGCGCCCTTGTCGCGCATCCAGGCGACCGCTACCGAGGTGTCGAGCCCGCCGGAGAAGGCGATCCCGACGCGCTCGCCGACAGGCAGGGAGGTGAGCACTTTGGACATGGCGTAAGTATGCACATCCTCGAATGAACATGCAAACGTGCGATCGACCGACCCTCGGCGCGCGCCGCCCCGGGGGACGCGGGCGGCGGGGCGCGGCATCGCCGCGCGAGGCGGGGCGCGCTTCGCGCGGGGCCCGGACCGGCCGGCCAGGCGGCATCGCCGCCTCGGGCCGCCGGGCGCGGCTTCGCCGCGCGAAGGCTCGGGCCTGGCCGGCCCGGCCGGGGCCCCCGCGCGCAGCGCGAGAAAGGGCCGGCCGGTGCGCGGGCCCTTTCTCGCGCTCCGCGCGGGGTG
>NZ_BAAGPR010000028.1:0-72567 GCF_054783955.1 Streptomyces mayteni
GCCCGCGGTGCGCAGCCGGGCCCGCGGGCCCCAGCCGCCGGCCGCCGCCTTCGCGGCCCGCCGCACCGCGAGGAACGCGGCGCCGGCCGAGGCGAGCAGGGTGACGCCGAAGCCCGCCGAGAGGGCGATCGGCCCGAAGGCGTGGTCGACGTCGGGGGCGACCTGGTCCGTCTCCTGGAACATGTCGAGGAGCAGCCGGCCGCCGAGCATCGCGGGGCCGATGGCCAGCGCGGTGCCGAGCACCGCCACCAGGACCGCCTCGCCCATGATCATCCGCTTGACCTGGGCCGGGGTGGCCCCCGACTGGCGGAGCAGGGTGATCTCGGAGAGGCGCTGCCGCACGTTCACCGTGAGGGTGGAGGCCACGGCGAAGAACACCAGCAGTGTGCCGTACCCGCCGACCACGCCGGCGCTCAGGCTGAGCGTCTCGGCGCTGGTGTCGTCGATCCCGGTGGCGGCCGCCGTGTCGTGCAGGGAGTTGAACGCCATGCTGATCGCGGCGCCGAGAAACGTGGCGAGCAGGGTGCCGATGAAGCGCCCCGGGCGCTTCTTGACGGACCGGATGGCCAACTGGAGCATGATCATGGCTCAGACCCCCGCCGCCACGACGTCGCCCAGGTGCGCGAGCCGCTCCGCCACCGCGTCCGCGGTGGGCGCGGCCATCGAGCCGGCCAGCCGGCCGTCGGCCAGGAACACCACGGAGTCGGCGTGGGAGGCGGCGACCGGGTCGTGGGTGACCATCACCACGGTGCGGCCGTGCGCCGCGACCACCTCGCGCAGCAGCTCCAGCACCTCGCGGGCGCTGCGGGTGTCGAGCGCGCCGGTGGGCTCGTCCGCGAAGATCACGGAGGGCTCGGCGACCAGCGCCCGCGCGATGGCGACCCGCTGCCGCTGCCCGCCGGAGAGCTGGTCGGGAAAGTGACCGAGCCGGTCGGCGAGGCCCACCTGGGCGAGGATGGTGCGGGCCTTCTCCCGGTTGACCCGGCGGCCGGCCAGCCGCAGCGGCAGCGTGGTGTTCTGCAGCACGGTGAGGGTCGGCAGCAGGTTGTACGACTGGAAGACGAAGCCGATCCGGTTCCGCCGGAACTTCGTCAGCTCGGCCTCGGTGCCGCCGGCCAGCTCGGCGCCGTCCACCACGACCACGCCGTTGTCGGGCCGGTCGAGCCCGGCCGCGCACTGCAACAGCGTCGACTTGCCGGAGCCCGAGGGCCCCATCACCGCGGTGAAGCTGCCGGCCGGCAGGCTCAACGACACGTTGTCCAGCGCCGTGACGGCACTCTCCGCGTCCCCGTACACCTTGCTGACCCCGACCATCCGCAACGCCTCCGCGCTCCGCGCCGGCCCCGGCCCGCCACTCCGACGAAACATCGCTCTGCCTCTCCCTGTGCTCCGCTTCCGACGCCCCCGGGCGCCGCACCTACGAAGCTACGGACGGCCCGCCTCCGCCACATTGGGCCCACGGCCCGAACCCGGGGTGTACCTGACACCACCCCCCTACGCCGCCTGAGCCCCCGGCGGAGGCCGGCTACGTGTGACGACGCGGCTCGTACGGCCGCTGCAACGCCCGGTCACGCCACTGCTCCAGCCCGGGGCACCGCCGTTCCGGCGACGGAGCGAAGAGCTGTCCGCAGCCGAAGCACAGCATCCAGCCGCTCTCGGCATCGGCTTCGCGGCGGCCGCCACAGAGCGGACAGCTCCCCATCAGGGACCTCCTGGCTCAGGCGTGATGAGACTCGGTGAACGTCTCGATGGGACACCGCGCTCGGCCGGCGCGGCCGCGCTCATGCATGGCTTCTCCCACCGGACCGGCGTCCGCCACCAGGTGCACGCCGGCACCCGCGTCCACCACGATCACGTGCGCTCCCGCCCCGACTCGATGTCGGCAAGCAACTCGCTCGTCGACAGCCGCGCGGTCACCCGGTCCCTGATGCGTGCGATGACGTCCTCGGTGGTCGGGGGGGCCACCGCTTCCTCCAGCAGGGTCCGGGCGTACGCCTGGAGGGACTGCCGGTTCCTGACGGCCCTTGTCTTCAGCTCAACAAACGCCTCGTCGGACAGATCCCGAACGTGGAGAGTAGCCATGCGACAAGAATGGTCGTGTGGCGAGCGCAGTGCTAGCTCAGCTCGAACCACACCCGCTTCCCGAGCGGCGAGGCGGCAACGCCCCAGTCGGCGGCGAGCAGTTCGACCAGCAGCAGGCCCCGACCGTTCTCGTCGCCGGCCGCCACGTCGCCCGCGCGGCGGGCCAGGGGGTGGTGCGCGGACTCGTCGTAGGCGGCCACCAGCACGCGACCAGCGTCGATCGTGGTCTCGACGGTGACGAACGGAACGTCCGTGTGGGCGAAGACGTTGGTCACGATCTCGCTGGTGAGGAGTCGGGCGTTGTCCGCCAACGCGCCATGCCCGGTGTGGTCGAGCAGCCGGACGACATGGTCCCGCGCCAGCTTCGCGGTGTCGACGGCGTTGGGGGCGGTGAGCCAGTACGAACGAAGGGGTTGGATCATCGGTTTCCCTCCCGGACCCTTGGATATCCAGAAGGCTAACCCTGAAGACCCAGCTTGTTAGCCCTAGTTCACCCTTTCCAGTGACCAAGTAGACCCAATCTGATTGGGTCGTCCATGCTGGCCTGGACGGAAGGGAAAGGAGCCGCATGGCATCCAGGAAGGCACCGACCGCCCGACAGCGGCGCATCGGCACGGAGTTGCGGCGGATGCGCGAGCACGCCGGCTTCTCCATCGCCGAGGGAGCGGCCCTGTTGGGCACCGATCGAACCAACATCTCGAACCTGGAGGGCGCGCGCTTCGGCGTGAGCGCGGAGCGGGTCAAACAGTTCGCCGCGAACTACAACTGCCCCGATTCCGCCTACGTCGAGGGGCTTGCTGCCATGGCCGCCACCCGCGTCCGAGGGTGGTGGACGGAGTACCGGGGGGTGCTGCCCGCCGGCGCGGTCGACCTGGCCGAGCTGGAGTACCACGCGCGCCGGCTGACCGTGGTGGAACACCTGCACATTCCCGGCCTGTTGCAGACGGAGGAGCACGCCAGAGCGGTGCTGCGCCTCGCCATCCCCCAACGTTCGGACGTCGAACTCCTCAGGCGGCTCACGCACCGCATGAAGCGCAAAACTGTCTTCGAACGCGACGAGCCCACGCCCTGCGTCTTCCTCGTCCACGAAGCGGCGCTGCGCATGCGTCTGGGCGGGACGGACGTCCAACGACGGCAGCTCGACCGCCTGTTGGAGGAAGGCGAGCGTGACCACATCACCCTGCTCGTCATCCCCTTCGCCGCCGATGGCTACGCGGGGGCAGGCAGTTCCATCACGCTCGCGGCCGGCGCGGCGCCCAAGCTGAATACGGTGCAGCTTGACAGCCCCCACGGCGTCGTGTTCCTCGACGGTGAGGCGCAGTTGATCCGGTACCGGACTACGCTGGAGCGCATGCGTGAGAGCGCGCTGTCGCCATCGGAGTCACGCGACTTCATCCGCACTGTGCGAGACGAGCTGTGAAAGGCGAACCATGCCCGCCTCCCCCTGGCAGAAGTCCTCGTACTCCAACGAGGAAGGCAACTGCGTCGAACTCGCCATAGCCCCGGCCGCCCGCCTGCTCATACGGGAGAGCGACGCGCCCGACACCGTGCTCACCGCGAGCCCCGCCCGGGTCCGGGCGTTGCTGCGTCGCCTGAAGGACCCGCGGAGCGCCGCGTGACGAGTCCTGACTCGTAGGCGGCGATGACGAGTTGTACCCGGTCGCGCGCGCCGAGCTTGGTCAGCAGGCTGGCGACGTGGGCCTTGGCCGTGCCGGGGCTGATGTGGAGGCGGGCGGCGAGTTCGGCGTTGGTCAGGCCGGTGGCGACCAGGGTCAGGACCTCGCGTTCGCGAGCCGTGACGCCGGGCAACTCGGCGGCCGCCGGGGGCGGTTCCACCCGGTGCGCGGCGATGTCGGCGATGAGGCGGCGGGTGACGCTCGGCGCGATCAGCGCGTCGCCGGCGGCGACGATCCGCACGGCGGCGAGGATGTCGTCCAGGGCCGTGTCCTTGACCAGGAAGCCGCTCGCGCCGGCGCGCAGCGCCGCGTAGACGTTGGCGTCCTCGTCGAAGGTGGTGAGGATGAGGACCCGGACCGTCGGCAGTTCGGCCGTGAGCAGTTGCGTCGCCTCGATGCCGTCCATCCGCGGCATCCGGATGTCCATCACCACCACGTCGGGGCGGAGTTCCCTGGTCTGCCGCACCGCCTCGGCGCCGGTGCCCGCCTCGCCGACCACGTCGAGGTCGGCGGCGCCCTCGATCACCATGCGCAGGCCGGCGCGGACCAGTGGCTGGTCGTCGGCGAGCAGGACGCGGACGGTCATGAGGCCGGGACGGGGATGCGGGCGGCGACCAGGAAGCCGCCTTCGGGGCGAGGCCCGGCGCTGAACCGGCCGTTCAGGAGCTCGACCCGCTCCCGCATACCGGCGATGCCGTAGCCGGCGCCCGCCGTCCCGCCGGGGCCGACGCCGTCGTCGTCGATCTCGACGCGCAACTCGTCGTCCCGGCGGCGGATCGTCACCCGGCAGTGGTCGGTGCCGGCGTGCCGCGCCACGTTGGTCAGCGACTCCTGGACGATGCGGAACGCGGCCTGGTCGACGGCCGGCGGCAGCGCGTGCCGCTCCCCGTGCCACCGCACGTCCACCCGTACGCCGGCGCGCGCCGTCGTCGTCACAAGCCGGTCCAGGTCGGTAAGGCCGGCGAGCGGGCCCGGCGACTCCGAGCCCACCGGCTCGCGTTCGGGCTGACGCAGCAGGTCGAGCAGGTGCCGCAGCCCGCGCAGCGTGTCCCGGCTGGTGACCTCGATGGCGTCGAGCGCGCCGCGCGCCTGTTCCGGGCTGCGGTCGAGCACCCGGCTGCCGGCGCCGGCCTGGATGGCGATGACGCCGACGCTGTGCGCGACCATGTCGTGCAGTTCGCGGGCGATCCGCAGCCGCTCCGCCGTCAGCGCGTCGGCGGCGGCCCTGGCCTGGAGGGCGGCCGCGTACTCTCGGCGCTGGCGGACGGACGTGCCGACCAGCCAGGCGAGCAGGACGCACAGGGCGAGGCCGGCGCTGAGGCCGAGGAAGCCGACGGCCAACGCCCGGTCCGTGCCGCCCTCCCTGACCAGGTCGGTCTGGAGCGCGGCCTCGGAGACGACGAGCGTGCCGGCCGCCGCGACCAGGCCGGACCGTGGCGACTCGACGGCCGCGACGCGGCCGGCGAGCACGGCGGCGATGACGACCAGGAACCAGGTCCGCTCGGCCGGGACCCCGAACGCGGCCGCCCCGGCCACCTCGGCGAGCACCACCCCGAGCACCGGCGCCGGCCGGCGCCACGCCCACCCGAGCGCCACCGCCGCCACCTTCTCCGTGAGCGGCGCGCCCGTCGTCGCGGCGAGCAGGAGACCGAGCACGGCCGCCGCGCCCCACGGCGCCGCTCCGCGCACGGCCGGCGGCACCCGCTGCGGCAGCGGGACGACGGGGCCATCGGCGATGAGCTGGGAGGACACGCGCCGATCGTAGGCAGCGGGCGACCGGTCAGGCATCGTCCGGGAGGCGTATGCCTCGGGGCCAACCCGGCTCGCGTGGTTCGGGCCCGGCGGCCGATGCGGCGCGGGCCCGGGCTCGGGAACCGTGGTCCTGGTGATCGAAGTCAACGGACTGACCAAGCGCTACGGCGACGTGCTCGCCGTCAACGACCTCACCTTCACGGTGCGGCCCGGTCTCGTCACCGGGTTCCTCGGCCCCAACGGCGCCGGCAAGAGCACGACGCTCCGCATGATCCTGGGCCTGAACCGGCCCACCGCCGGGACCGCCACCGTCGACGGACGGCCCTTCGCCGAACGACAGGGCGGGCTGCGCCACGTCGGCGCGCTGCTCGACGCGGGCGATGTGCACCCGGGTCGGAGCGCCGGCGCGCACCTCGCCGCGCTGGCGCGCTCGAACGGGCTGCCCGCACGCCGGGTGGCCGAGGTGCTGGACGAGGTGGGCCTGGCGGGGGTGGCGCGGCGCCGCGTCGGCGGGTTCTCGCTCGGCATGCGGCAGCGGCTCGGCATCGCGACCGCGCTGCTCGGCGATCCGCCCGTGGTGATGTTCGACGAGCCGCTCAACGGGCTCGACCCGGAAGGGGTGCGGTGGGTGCGCGGCTTCTTCCGGCGGCTGGCGGCCGAGGGGCGCACCGTGCTGGTCTCCAGCCACCTGATGAGCGAGATGGAGAACACCGCGGACCGGCTGGTGGTCGTCGGCCGGGGCGAGTTGATCGCGGACGAGACCGTCGCCGAGTTCGCGGCGCGCGGCACCGGCCGGGACCGTGTCACGGTCCGCGCCGCCGACCAGGAGACCGAACCGCTCGCCGCCGCGCTGACCGCCGAGGGCGCCACCGTCCGCGCCGAACCCGGCGGCGCGCTCGACGTGGTGGGGCTGCCGGCCGCCCGGATCGGTGAACTCGCCCTCCTGCACCGGATCCCGCTGCTCGAACTCACCCCGCTCGCCATCTCGTTGGAGGAAGCGTTCATGGAGCTCACCGCCGACCGCGCCGAGTACCTGGCGGGTGAGCGTCGATGACCTTCCGCGACGTGCTCGCCGCCGAGTGGATCAAGCTCTGGTCGCTGCGCTCGAACCGCTGGCTGCTGGGACTCGGCGCGGTGGCCCTGATCGGGATGGCTGCGCTGAACGCCCACAGCACCTACCAGCAGTGGCCTGACTTCGGGCCCGTCCAACGCGCCCGCTACGACCCGATGTCGGAGGCGTTCAGCGGCTTCTCGGTGGTCGTGCTGATGACCGGGGCCGGCAGCGTGGGCGCCCTGACGATCGTCGGCGAGCACGCCACCGGGCTGATCCGCACCACGCTCACCGCCGTGCCGGCCAGGCACCGGGTGATGGCCACCAAGGTGGCGGTCCTGGCAGGGGTGTTGCTCGGCGCGGGTGCGGTCGTGTCGCTGGGCGCCTTCGGCGTCAGCCAGGCCATCGTGTCGGGCCGGGGCGTCGGGCTCTCCGTCACCGATCCGGGTGTGGGGCGGGTGTTGGCGGCCCACGCGCTGCTGGCCCCCGTGTCGGGCCTCGTCGGGCTCGGCATCGGCGCGCTGGTGCGGCACACGGCGGGCTCGGTGGTGGCGGCGTGCGCGGCCCTCGTCCTCGTGCCGGGCTTCTTCAAGCCGAGCGTTCACCAGTGGGCCAACGACCTGTACGGGCTGTTCCCCTACTACGCCTGGCGCAGCACGCTCTCCCTGCTCCACCCGCGCGACTCCCCCGCCCTCCCGTCGATCGCCGAGTCCTGGCTGGCCTACGCGGCGTGGCCGCTGGTCGCCGCCGCGCTGGCGGTGACGGTCGTGAGGCGGCGCGACGTGTGACGGGTGCGAAGTCCGGCTGCGCACGGCCGATGCCAGATCACGTCGGCTTGTCGCCGACGAGTTCGTCAAGCAGGAGCTCCAACGGGCCGTTGTCCCCGAGGAAGCTCTTGACGGAAGCCTCCGTGTTCTCGGCCGCCGACAGGAGGGACCACCGGAGTGACCAGCCAGCCTCGTTGGCAAGCTGAGCGAGGAAGGCACGCTGGGCACGCCCGTTCCCCTCTCGGAAGGGATGAAGGGCATTGACGTCGCCGTAGAGCGCGGCAAGCTCCTTCACGAAGACGGGGCGCGACAGTCCGCGTAACCAACTGGCGGACCTGAGCCGGCCGAAGACCTCGTCGGCGTACGCGCGGATGTTGCGCGCCGGGCAGAAGGGGGTCCACTTCGTGATGTCGATCGTGCGGAGCTCCCCTGCCCAGGGGTAGACGTCACCGAAGATCGTGGCATGAAAGCGCTGGAGATGAGCGAGGTCATAGGTTCCGGGCAGCGGCCGAGAAGACAGGATCGCCAGCCGGGCGCGCGAGATGTCCGCTTCGGCCTCGCTCAACGCCACGGCGTCGGTGATATCGAGCCGGTTCCGCAGGGCGCCGCTCGGCAACAGATACGGGTCGGTCATCCGGCTCGCCGCTGCTCCTGGCCCTGGTGTCGCGCGATCGCGCGGGCGACCATTTCGTCACCCGAGATCTCTCCCCGCACATAGGCGTCCGCGTCCCGGTCCGCGGCGGCCGAGGTCCGGAGGCCCTCCGCAGCGACCGAACCGGTGGCCGATTCCACCGCCAGTCGCCTTTCCCGCCTGTCGACGAGCGCCTCGAAAGCCTCCACCGACAGCAGCACACCCTGCGGCTTGCGGTGTGCTCCGATCAGCACCGGCTCGGCGTCGGGCCCGGCGGCGGTCAGCTCGGCCAGTATGTGCGACAGGCCCTTGCGCGCGTCACCAACCGTTACCACCTCGGGAATCTCCATAACTCAACCCTACCCTGAATCTGTACAAAAAGGCGTACAGCTTCACCCGGCACAGAGCGGGGCGACGACCGCGCGGGCCAGCGACTCGGCGCGGGAGCGGGGGGCGGGGGCGGCGTCGGGGCCCTCGGCGTAGCAGCGCAGGAACGCCTCCATGAAGCAGGATCCGACGAGCAGCGCCGCGGCCGCGTCCGGGTCGGCGTCCGCGGCGATGCGGCCGCGCGCCTGCTCCTGCCGCAGGTAGTCGGCGAACCCCGCGACCGGGCGGTCGGGGCCGCCGCCGTGTCTGGCCATCGCGTCGCGGTGGTTCGCCATGCGCTGCGGGTCGGCGAGGAGGGCGCCGAGCATCGGGATGGAGCGCTGGTAGAAGTCGAGGAGCGCGTGGGCGAACTCGGTCAGGTTGCCGACGACGTCGCCCTCGCCCGGCCGGACGGCGGTCCGGGACAGGCCGGGCAGGCGCTCCTGGAGGACGGCGAGCAGCAGGCCCTCCTTGTCGCCGAAGTACTTGTAGAGCGTCGGCTCCGACACGTTCGACGCCCGCGCTATCTCCTTGGTCGTCGCCTGTGCCACGCCCCTGGTTCTGAGGATCTCCGCCGCGGCGTCGAGGATCCGCTCTCGCGTGCTCACGGGGTCAACCTTCCCACGCTTGACAGGTTAGTGAACACTAGCCCACCCTGGGGCTAGTGTTCACTAACCCTCCCCGGGAGGCAACCATGCGCATCACCGTCTTCGGCGCCACCGGCGGCACCGGGCAGCACCTCGTGCGGCAGGCGCTCGACGCCGACCACCACGTCACGGCCGTCGTCCGCGACCCGGCCAGGCTCGACGTGGCCGACCACCCGAGCCTCGACGTCGTGACCGCCCCGACGCTGGACGCCGACGCGATCACCGCCGCGCTCGACGGCCAGGACGCGGCCGTCTCCACGCTCGGGCGGCGGTCCGGAGGCGACCCTTCGGTCTGCGCCGACGGCGCCCGCGCGATCATCGCGGCGATGCGGAAGACCGACGTCCACCGGCTGGTCGTCGTCACCGCGAGCGGCCACGTCGTGGACGCCGGCGACGGCCCCGTCACCCGCGCCGTGTTCAAGCCGCTGCTGGGGCGGTTCCTCCGCGTCAACTTCGAGGACTTCGCCCGCACCGACGACCTCGTCCGCGCCAGCGGCCTCGACTGGACGATCATGCGGCCACCGCGCCTGACCAACGGCAGGCCGCGCCCCTTCCGCACCGACCTGGACCGCAACGTCCGCGGCGGCATCACCATCGCCCGCACCGACCTGGCCCGCGCGATCCTCGACACCCTGGCCGACCCCGACACGGCGGGCCACACCGTGGGCCTCGGCTACTGAGCAGGAGACGCCGCGCGCCGGCGCCAGTCCGCCCCGCCCGGGGGTGTACGTCCCGTCACCCCGGGCAGGGCGGAGTCTCAGCGGTGGTGCCTCATAGGGTGTGCTCGCGGTAGCGGGCCACGGTCTCGGCCAGCACCTCGCGGCCGTCGCGCGCCCACAGCCCGTCGTTGAAGATCTCGACCTCCACAGGCCCGGCGTAGCCGGCGGACTCGACCTCGCGGCGGAACCAGCGGAAGTCCACCGCGCCGTCGCCGAGTTGGCCGCGGCCTGTGAGGACGCCCGCCGGCAGCGGGGTGGTCCAGTCGGCGAACTGGAAGCAGTGGATGCGGTCGCCCGCGCCGGCGCGGGCGATGCCGGCGGCCACCGTGTCGTCCCACCACAGGTGGTAGGTGTCGACGACGATCCCGACCTGCTCGGCCGGGAAGCGCTCCGCCAGGTCGAGGGCCTGGGCCAGCGTCGACACCACGCAGCGGTCGGCCGCGTACATCGGGTGCAGCGGCTCGATGGCCAGCCGGACGCCGCGCTCGGCGGCGTACGGCGCCAACTCGGCCAGCGCGTCGGCGATCCGCTCCCGCGCGCCCACCAGGTCACGGCTGCCGGGCGGCAGTCCGCCGGAGACCAACACCAGGGTGTCGGTGGCCAGTTCGGCCGCCTCGTCGATGGCCGAGCGGTTGTCGGCCAGGGCGGCGGCCCGCTCGGCCGGGTCGATCGCGGTGAAGAAGCCGCCCCGGCACAGCGAGGTGACGGCGAGCCCCGCGTCCCGGATCAGCCGGGCCGCCGCGGCCAGGCCGTACTCGGCGACCGGCTCCCGCCAGAGGCCGACCCCGGGGACGCCCAACTCCACGAGGCCCTTGACCAGTTCGGGCAGGGACAGCTGCTTGACGGTCATCTGGTTGACCGAGAAGCCGGTCAGCTCGGGGTCGCACATCAGGCACTCACCCCGTACAGCGCCAGCAGCCGCCGCATCCGGGACTCGGCGAGCTCCGGGTCGGGGAACAGGCCGAGTCCGTCCGCCAGTCGGTAGGCGGTGACGAAGTGCGGCAGCGAGCGCGCCGACTGGAGGCCGCCCACCATGGTGAAGTGCTCCTGGTGCCCGGCCAGCCAGGCCAGGAACACCACGCCCGTCTTGTAGAAGCGGGTCGGCGCCTGGAACAGGTGCCTGGACAGCGGCACCGTCGGGTCGAGCGCGGCCCTGAAGCCCGCCACGTCGCCGGTGTCCAGCGTCCGCACCGCCTGCGCGGCCAGCGGCCCGAGCGGGTCGAAGATGCCCAACAGCGCGTGGCTGAAGCCCTGTTCGTCGCCCGCGATCAGCTCGGGGTAGTTGAAGTCGTCGCCCGTGTAGCAGCGCACCCCGTCCGGCAGCCGGCGCCGCAGCTTGATCTCCCGCTGGGCGTCGAGCAGCGAGACCTTCACGCCGTCCACCTTGTCCGGGTGGGCCGCGATGATCTCCACGAACGTGTCGGTGGCCGCGTCCAGGTCCTCGCCGCCCCAGTAGCCGGCCAGCGCCGGGTCGAACATCGGGCCGAGCCAGTGCAGGATCACCGGCTCGGCGGCCTGCCGCAGCAGCCGGCCGTAGACCTCGGCGTAGGCGTCGGGCCCGGCGGCCGTGGCGGCCAGCGCCCTGGAGGCCATCAGGATGGCCTGCGCGCCGGTCTCCTCGACGACCGCGAGCTGCTCCTCGTACGCCGCCAGCACCTTGTCCAACGTGGCGGGCCCGGCCGGGAGTTGGTCGGTGCCGACGCCGCAGGCGAGCCGGCCGCCGACCGCCTTCGCCTCGGCGCCCGAGCGGCGGATCAGCTCGGCGGCGCCGGCCCAGTCAAGGCCCATGCCGCGCTGCGCGGTGTCCATCGCCTCGGCCACCCCGAGGCCGTGCGACCACAGGTGCCGGCGGAAGGCCAGCGTGGCGTCCCAGTCGACGGCCGCCGGTCCTTCCGGCGTCACGTCGGCGTACGGGTCGGCGACGACGTGCGCCGCGGAGTAGACGATCCGGGAGGCGAGCGACGGCCTCCCGGCGGGATCGAGGACGGCGGGGTCGAGGACGGCGGGCTCGGCACGCGGCGCGTACTCGGCCGACGCGCCCGTCTCGTCGGGCAGTCGAATCACGGCGCGCCCCCTCTACAGGCCGAGCTCGGGCACGATGAGCCGGCGGCCCTCGGCAGACGACCGCAGGCCGAGCTCGGCCAGCTGCACGCCCCGCGCGCCCGCCAACAGGTCCCAGCTGTACGGCTCGTCGAGCGCCACATGGCGCAGGAACAGCTCCCACTGCGCCTTGAAGCCGTTGTCGAACTCCTCGTTGTCCGGCACCTGTTGCCACTGGTCGCGGAAGACCTCGGTGGCCGGCAGGTCCGGGTTCCACACCGGCTTGGGGGTCGCGGAGCGGTGCTGCGCGCGGCAGTTGCGCAGGCCGGCGACGGCCGAGCCCTCGGTGCCGTCGACCTGGAACTCGACCAGCTCGTCGCGGTTGACCCGCACCGCCCAGGAGGAGTTGATCTGGGCGATCGCGCCGCCGGCCAGCTCGAAGACGCCGTAGGCCGCGTCGTCGGCGGTGGCCTGGTACGGCTTGCCCTGCTCGTCCCAGCGCTCCGGGATGTGGGTGGCGGCCAGCGCCTGCACGGTCTCCACCCGGCCGAAGATGTCGTGCAGCACGTACTCCCAGTGCGGGAACATGTCGACGACGATGCCGCCGCCGTCCTGGCTGCGGTAGTTCCAGGAGGGGCGCTGCGCGTCCTGCCAGTCGCCCTCGAAGACCCAGTAGCCGAACTCGCCGCGGATCGACAGGATCCGGCCGAAGAACCCGCCGTCCACCAGCCGCTTGAGCTTGCGCAGCCCCGGCAGGAACAGCTTGTCCTGCACCACGCCGTGCTTGACGCCGGCGTCCCGCGCCTGCCTGGCGAGTCGCAGCGCGCCGTCGAGACCGGTGGCGGTGGGCTTCTCGGTGTAGATGTGCTTGCCGGCGGCGATCGCCTTGGTCAGCGCCTCCTCGCGGGCCAGCGTGACCTGCGAGTCGAAGTAGATGTCGATGCTGTCGTCGGCGAGCACCGCGTCCAGGTCGGTGGTCACGGCCGCCGGGTCGAGGCCGTGCCGCTCGGCCAGCGCGCGCAGCGCGTGCTCGCGGCGCCCGACCAGCACGGGCTCGGGCCAGAGCGCCGTGCCGTCGCCCAGGTCGAGGCCGCCCTGCTCGCGGATCGCGAGGATCGAACGGACCAGATGCTGGCGGTATCCCATCCGCCCGGTGACGCCGTTCATGGCGATCCGGACGGTCTTTCGCGTCGTCATTCCCCTGCCTCCCACACGGCCTGCTTCCGCGCCCTCTGAGTCGCCCCCGATCCAGTAAGCGCTTTCTATCCAGGGAGACGCTAACCTCTCCCCACCGGCTTGGACAAGTGTGGGAGCAGAGCATGTCCGTAACGCTCGCGGATGTCGCGGCCCGCGCTGGGGTGTCCGCGGCGACCGTGTCGCGCGTCCTCAACGGCAACTACCCGGTCGCGGGCGAGACCAGGAGCCGGGTGCTGCGCGCGGTCGAGGAGTTGGAGTACGTCGTCAACGGCCCCGCCTCGGCGCTGGCCGCCGCGACGTCCGACCTGGTCGGGGTGCTGGTCAACGACATCGCCGACCCGTTCTTCGCGGTGATGGCGAGCGCCGTCCAGTCCGAGATGGGACCGGGCAGCGACGGCGGCGGTCCCGGCGGCCGGGAGCCGCGGAACCCGCAGATGATGGCCATCATCTGCAACACCGGCGGCTCCCCGGAGCGCGAGCTCACCTATCTCACGCTGCTGCAGCGCCAACGCGCCGCCGCCGTGGTGCTCACCGGCGGCACGGTGGAGGATCCGGCGCACAGCGAGGCGCTGGCCACCCGCCTGCGGCGGCTCTCGGACGCCGGCACCCGGGTGGTGCTCTGCGGCCGGCCGCCGCTGCCCGGCAGCGACGCGCTCACCGTCACGTTCGACAACCGCGGCGGCGCGCGGCGGCTCACCGAGCATCTGCTCTCCCTCGGCCACCGGCGGCTCGGCTACCTGGCCGGACCGGCCGCCCGCACCACCACCAGGCACCGTCTCGAGGGCCACCACGTGGCGCTCGCCGAGGCCGGGCTCGCCGGCGAGGCGGCGCTCACGGTGCACGGCGCGTACGACCGGGCGGCCGGCTACGACGGCACGTTGGAGCTGCTGCGGCGCGAACCGCGGCTGACGGCGATCCTGGCGGCCAACGACACGGTGGCGCTCGGCGTCTGCGCGGCGCTGCGGGACCGGGGGCTGCGGATCCCGGAGGACATCTCGGTCACCGGCTTCGACGACCTGCCGTTCGCCGTCGACGCCACGCCCGCGCTGACGACCGTCCGCCTGCCGCTGGCCGACGCGGCGGCCCGCGCCGGGCGGCTGGCGCTCGGCCACGAGGCGTCGCCGGCGGGCGGCGTCGCCACCTACCACGCCGACCTGATGGCCCGCGCCTCCACGGCCCCGCCGCGGAGTCCTGCGCGGACGGCGTAGGGCGGCATAGGACGGCGTAGGGCGGCGCACACCGACGGGTGTCGGGTGCGCCGCCCTGGGGGGTGGGACCGGCTGCGGGGCTCGCCCCGCGTCGTCACGCGGGTTACCTCGGGTCGCTGTTGAACTTCGCGGTCGACCAGAGGTAGCCGAGGACCGCGAGGCCGAGGCACCAGCCGACGGCGAGCCAGCCGTCGATGCCGATCTCGGTGCCGAGCAGTAGGCCGCGCAGGGTCTCGATGGCCGGGGTGAAGGGCTGGTACTCGGCGATCGGCTGGAACCAGCCCGGCATCGCGTCGACCGGGACGAAGGCGCTGGAGAGCAGCGGCAGCAGGATCAGCGGCATCGCGTTGTTGCTCGCGGCCTCGGCGTTCGGGCTGACCAGGCCCATCCCGACGGCGATCCAGGTGAGCGCCATGGCGAAGAGGACGAGCAGCCCGAACGCCGCCAGCCACTCCAGGACGGTGGCGTCGGTGGACCGGAAGCCGATGCCCACGGCGACGGCGCCGACGAGCACCACGCTGGCGACCGACTGGAGCACGCTGCCGATGACGTGCCCGACGATCACCGAGCCGCGGTGGATCGCCATCGTGCGGAAGCGGGCGATGATGCCCTCGGTCATGTCGTTGGAGACGGAGACCGCCGTCCCGATCACGGTGCTGCCGATGGTCATCAGCAGCAGTCCCGGCACGAGGTAGGCGATGTAGGCGGAGCGCCCGCCGCCGCCGATGCCCTGGCTCATGGTGCCGCCGAAGATGTAGACGAAGAGCAGCAGCAGCATGATCGGGGTGAGCAGCAGGTTCAGGGTGAGCGACGGGTAGCGCCTGGCGTGCAGGAGGTTGCGGCGCAGCATCGTGGCGGAGTCGCGGAAGGCAGGGGCGAGGGAGCTCATCGGACGGTCTCCTTGGGCTGGTTGGGCTGGTTGGGGATGTCGGCGGTGGTGCCGGTGAGGGCGAAGAAGACGTCGTCGAGGTCGGGGGTGTGCACGGTCAGCTCGTCGGCCTCGACGCCGGCCGTGTCCAACCGGTCGAGGACGGCGCGCAGTTCGCGCTGGCTGCCGTCGCTGGGGATCTGCAGCGCGAGCGACTCGTCGTCCCTGGCGGCGCCCGGCAGAGCGGTGGCGGCGCTCTGGTACGCGGCCGGGTCGGTGAAGCGGAGCCTGACGTGTCCGCCTGGGATGAGGCGCTTGAGCTCCTCGGCGGTGCCCTCGGCGGCGATCCGGCCGTTGTTGAGGACGGCGATGCGGTCGGCGAGTTCGTCGGCCTCCTCCAGGTACTGGGTGGTGAGGAGGACGGTGACGCCGTCGGCGACGAGCTCGCGGATGATCTTCCACATGTTGTGCCTGGAGCGCGGGTCGAGGCCGGTGGTCGGTTCGTCGAGGAAGATGATCCGCGGGTTGCCGACCAGCGTCATGGCGATGTCGAGGCGCCGCTTCATGCCGCCCGAGTAGGTGGCGGCGGGCTTCTTCGCGGCCTCGACGAGGTCGAAGCGCGCCAGCAGTTCTGCGGCGACCCGCCGCCCCTCGCGCTTGGAGAGGTGGTGCAGGTCGGCCATCAGGAGCATGTTCTCCTCGCCGGTGATCAGGCCGTCCACGGCGGAGAACTGTCCGGTGACGCCGATCGCGGCCCTGACGGCCTGCGGGTGGGTGGCGAGGTCGTGGCCGCCGACCCGGATCGGGCCGCTCGCCGGGTCGGCGGAGATGAGGGTGGTGAGGATCTGGACGGTGGTGGTCTTGCCGGCGCCGTTCGGGCCGAGCAGCGAGAAGATCGTTCCCTCGGGGACGGCGATGTCGACGCCGTCGAGGACGGTCTTGTCGCCGTAGGACTTGCGCAGCCCGTTCGCCGAGATGGCCGGGTCGGTCATGGGTGGTGCTCCGTTCTCACGCGTCTTACGGGTCGGGTGGTTCGAGTGGTTCGAGTGGTTCGGGTGGTTCGGGTGGTTCGGGTTGGGCTGGTGGGCGCTACAGGCTGCGGGCGGTGACGTCGCCGTAGGACGTGGTGGCGTGGATGGTGAGGTCGGCGGCGGCCCCTTCGGTGTTCCGGAGGGAGTTGCGGATCCGGCCGTGGCCGGTGCCGGCGTCCAGCGAGGCGGAGGAGCCGCGGGCGGCGCCGACCGTGATGTCGCCGGCCAGGGTGTGCAGGGTGAGGGCGCCGCGGACGGCCTCGGTGACCTGGAGGTCGCCCTTCTGGGTCGACAGCTCAGCGGCGCCGTCCAGGCGGCCGACGGTGATGTCGCCGGCGAGGAGGGTGAGGTGGGCGTTCGCGGTCTCGTCGAGCTTGACGGCGCCCTGCGCGGCGTCGAAGGTGACGTCGCCGAGCCGCCCCACGCCGCGGAGTTCGGCGCTGGCCGCCTTCGCCTCGACGCGGGAGCCGGCGGGCAGCTGGACGGTGACCTCGACGGCGCCCGAGGAGCCGAGGATCCGGTTCGTGGGCTCGGGGGTGGCGATCCGCAGGACGCCGTCGGCGTAGCTGACCTCTGTCCGTTCGGCCAGCTTCACGTCGCGGCCCTTGGCGGCGTTGGCGGGCAGGATCTCCACGGTGGTGTCGGCCCGGTCGGCGGCGATGAGCCTGATGTGCCCGGCGGGGATGTCCAGGACGGCGGAGACCGGGGCGGTGGTGTCGAACTTCTGCATCGTGCGCTCCTTCGAGGCGTTGTTTCCGATGACCGAAACGCTACGTTGCGTTCAGAGAACTGGCAACGAGCCTGTTGCATCGAAACGACATCACCGCAGGTAGATGCCTTAAAAACATTGCAACGACCTGGGAGCTAACGCAACAGAAACCCTCGCGCACGTTGCAATGACTGGCGGTGAACGCTACCCTGGGCGCACCCGAGGACCACGAAGGAGACCGCGATGCCGGGAGGCAGACTCACCCAGCAGGAACGCCAGCAGATCGCGCTGGGGCTGGCCGACGGCCTCGCCTACGCGGAGATCGCCAGACGCCTCGACCGCCCGACCTCGACCGTCACGCGCGAGGTGATGCGCAACGGCGGCCCCACCGCCTACCGCAGCGACCTCGCCCACCGCGCCACCGAACGGCGCGCCCACCGGCGTAGCGGGCGGGCGGCGCCCCGGGGGCCGCGGGCGGCCGGGCTGGCCCACGGGCGCGACGCGGAGGCGGTGCGCGGCTACGAGGAGCTGCTCACCACCGTCTTCATGCAGTCGGGCACGCCCAAGATGATGTCCCGGGTGCTGGCCTGCCTGCTGACCAGCGACTCGGGCAGCCTCACCGCGTCCGAGCTGGTCCAGCGCCTGGAGGTCAGCCCGGCGTCCGTCTCCAAGGCCGTCACGTTCCTCGACGAGCAGGGCCTCGTCCGGCGGGAGCGGGACGACCGCCGCCGCGAGCGCTACGTCGTCGACGACGACATCATGTACGACTCCATGATGGCCAGCGCCCGTGGCACCCTCGACGTCGCCGCGACCGCCCGCCAGGGCGTCGGCGTCCTCGGCGCCGGCACCCCGGCCGCCACCCGTCTGGAGAACATGGCGCGCTTTCTCGAGTTCATCTCCGAGAGCATCGCCCGCGCCGCCGACCAGGCCCGCGAGGTCCTGCACAGCGACCTCGAACCGGACCGGGACCGCGGCTGACCCGGCCGGCCGCCGGCCACCGGGCGGCCCGCGCTGGGCGCGGTTACGGTTGACGGGTGGGCTGGCTACCCGGACGTGGTGGACGGGGCGGCGTGCTGACGCTGCTGCTCGTCTGCATCGTGCTGGTCGGCGTCATCCAGGTGTACGACGCGGCGCTCGGGGGCCGGGTCAGATGGGCCGGCTTCACGGCGCTGGCGCCCGTCGTCGCCGGGGCGCTGCTGCCGCTCGGGCCGGCCGTGACCATCGCCGCGGTCGCGCTCGCCGCCGACCTGTTGGTCTACGGGCTGCTGGTCGGCGACGTCACCTTCGTCTCCCGGCTCTGGGCCGTGGCCGTCGTGGCGCTCGGCTCCGTGCTCGGCATCGTGGTGTGCCGGGTCAGGCTCGACCGCGAGGCGCGGGTCCGTGGGCTGACGATCGCCAGGGACCGGCTCAGCCTGTTGGGCGAGGCCAGCCAGCAGGTCGGTTCGACGCTCGACGTGACCAGGACCGCCGAGGAGCTGGCCAACGTGGCCGTGCCGCAGTTCGCCGACTTCGTCGTCGTCGACCTCTTCGACCCCGTGCTGCGCGGCGAGGAGCCGGATCCCGGGCCGATCAAGGGCGCGGTGCGGATGCGGCGCGTCGCCCACCAGTCGGTGCTGGAGGGCGTCCCAGAGGCGGTGCTGAAACCGGGCGAGCCGACCCACTACCCCGAGCAGTACATCCTGGCCCGCTGCCTGGCCGAGGGCCGGGCCGTGCGGGAGCCGATGCGGATCGGCGACCGGCAGCCCGAGTGGCTGGAGAAGGACGACGTCCGCGCCGAGCGCGCGCGGAAGTTCGGTTTCCACTCCAGCCTCGCCGTGCCGCTGCGGGCCCGCGGCACCACCCTCGGCGTCGCGGTGTTCATCCGGCACCGGCGCCCCGAGCCGTTCGACGACGACGACCTGCTGCTGTCCGCCGAGATCGGCGCCCGGGCCGCCGTCTGCATCGACAACGCCCGCCGCTACACGCACGAGCACCGCACCGCGCTCACCCTCCAGCGCAGCATGCTGCCCAGGCGGCTGCCCAGGCTGGCCGCCGTCGAGGTCGCGACCCGCTACCTGCCGGCCGGCGGCCAGGCCGGGGTGGGCGGCGACTGGTACGACGTCATCCAGCTCTCCGGCGCCCGGGTGGCGCTCGTCGTCGGCGACGTGGTGGGCCACGGCCTCTACGCCACGGCGACGATGGGCCGGCTGCGGTCCGCCGTCCGGACGCTCGCCGACATCGACCTGCCGCCCGACGAGCTGCTCACCCATCTCGACGACGTGATGATCAGGCTCCGCACCGAGACCGAACAGGACAGCCCGGGTGGGGAGTTCAGCGCCACCTGCCTCTACGCCGTCTACGACCCGGTCTCCCGGCTCTGCACCCTCTCCCGGGCCGGGCACCCGCTGCCGGCCCTGATGCTGCCGGACGGCCGGGTGGACCATATCGAGCTGCCGGCCGGGCCGCCGCTGGGCATCGGCGGGCTGCCGTTCGAGTCGGCGGAGCTGCTGCTGCCGGAGAACAGCATGCTGGTGATGTTCACCAACGGCCTGCTGGAGTCGCGCCGGGACGGCACCACCGGCGGCATCGACGAGCTGCGGCAGGCGCTGTCCGAGCGGTTCACCTCGCTCGACGACGCCTGCGACGCGCTGCTCAGGACGATGCTGGAGGAGGGTCCCAAGGACGACGTCGCGCTGCTGCTGGCCCGCACCCACGCGTTGGACGAGGCGCACGTGGCCACCTGGGACGTGGCGCCGGATCCGGAGTCGGTGGCCACGGCGCGCGAGCTGGCGGCCGAGCAGCTCGCCGAATGGGGGCTGGCGGACGCGGCGTTCACCACCGAGCTGGTGGTGAGCGAGCTGGTCACCAACGCCATCCGGCACGCCGGCGGCCCGATCCAGCTGCGGGTGATCCGCGAACACGGCCTGATCTGCGAGGTGTCGGACGGCAGCAGCACCTCCCCGCACCTGCGCCGGGCGCGGGTGTACGACGAGAGCGGCCGTGGGCTGTTCATCGTCGCCCAGCTCACGGAGCGCTGGGGCACCAGGCAGACCAGCAGCGGCAAGACGATCTGGGCCGAGTTCTCGCCGGACGCCACGCTCTCCGCATGACGCGTTGTCAGTGCCGCCTGGCAGGCTGGCGGGCATGAACGACGACACGACGCGACCGCTGGCCACCGGGCCGCTCGGCATGCGGCTGCTGGCCTTCGAACGCCTCCCTGAGGAGAGCGAGTTCACGGAGGCACCGGTCGGGTACAGCCTGGTGGCGCTGTGGCGAGGCGGTCGGGTGCTGCTGGTGCTGGAGCGCGGCCGCGGCTGCTGGGAGCTGCCGGGCGGCGGCATCGAGCCGGGCGAGTCGCCGCGGGAGGCGGCCGCCCGCGAACTGCGCGAGGAGGCCGGCCAGTCGATATCCCCGGCCGCGCTGCGCTTCGCCGGCTTCGCGCGGACGGCCTTCCGCGACAAGCCGGTGATGCGCGGCGCGGTCTTCCAGGCCGAGGCACCGGCCGACACGGTCGCCGCGTTCACACCGAACCAGGAGATCGCCGCCGTCACCTGGTGGGGCGGCGGCGAGCAGCCGCCGGGCGGGGTGTTGCAGACGGTCGACGTGTTCCTGTCCGAGCTACTGCGTCAAGGGCCTGGGGAGGCGTAGCGTCACGGCATGGGAAGAGCGGAAGGCTTCGCGTTCGAGACCCGGGCCGACGGGAGTGTGCGGATCACGCACCGCGGGAGCGTGGCGGCGGTGCTGCGGGGCGCGCGGGCCCGGGAGTTGCTGGCCGCGCTCGAGGCACCCGGCGCCGACCCGCAGCTGGTGATGGCCCGCTGGACGGGCAACTACCGGCACGGCAACGAACGCACGGCCAAGAACCACCCCCGCAACCGGTAGCACCCCGAAGGGGCGCGAGGAACTGCGCGCCCAGCCACGACGCCGCCGCAGTGACCAACGGCCCGCCGGTCACCTGTTGACCACGCCGGCAGGCAGCCCGGCGCCCGGCGCCGCCCCACAGCTGGTGCTGACCCGTCGGCAACCCAGCCGGACGGTGGCGCCCCGAAGGGGCGCGGGGAACCGCGCGACCAGCCACGACGGCGCCGCAGTGACCAAAAGCCCGCCGGTCACCTGTTGACCACGCCGGCAGGCGGCCCGGCGCCCGGCGCCGCCCCACAGCTGGTGCTGACCCGTCGGCGGCCCAGCCGGACGGTGGCGCCCCGAAGGGGCGCGGGGAACTGCGCGACCAGCCACGACGGCGCCGCAGTGACCAACGGCCCGCCGGTCACCTGTTGGCCGCGCCGGCAGGCGGCTTGGCAGGCGACTTGGCCCCCGTGTAGCTGGCCCAGAGGCGCGCGTAGTGGCCGCCGGCGGCGACGAGTTCGGCGTGCGGGCCGTCCTCCACCACCCGGCCGTGGTCGAGGACGACCACCCGGTCCGCACGGGCCGCGGTGCTCAGCCGGTGGGCCACCACCAGGGTGGTGCGGCTGCCGGCGAGGCGGTCCGTGGCCTGGTTGACCAGGCCCTCCGTGGCGAGATCGAGCGCCGCGGTGGCCTCGTCGAGCAGCAGGATGTCAGGACGCACCAGCTCGGCGCGGGCCAGCGCGACCAGCTGCCGCTGGCCGGCCGAGAGGTTGCGGCCGCGCTCGGCGACCCGGTGCCGGTAGCCGCCGGGGAGCGCGGCGATCATGGCGTGCGCGCCGACCGCCCTGGCCGCCGCCTCCACCTCGGCGTCGGTGGCGTCCGGCCGGCCGTAGGCGATGGCGTCCCGCAGCGGTCCTGGGAAGAGGTACGGCTCCTGCGGCACCACGCCGAGCCGGTGCCGGTAGCCGGCCAGGTCGAGTTCGCGCAGGTCGGTGCCGTCCACCCGCACCGCGCCCCCGACCGGGTCGTGGTAGCGCGCCACCAGCTTGACCAGGGTGGACTTGCCGGCGCCGGTCTCACCCACGAAGGCGACGGTCTGCCCGGCCGGAATCCGCAGGTCGACGCCGGAGAGGGCCTCCTCCTCGGCGCCCTGGTAGGCGAACCGGACGCCGTCGAACTCCAGCTCACCGCTGAGCGACTCGACGCCGACCGGCCGCTCGGGGGCCGGCGTGGAGGTGCGCTCGCGCAGCAGCTCCTGGATCCGGCCCAGCGAGACCACGGCCTGCTGGTAGCCGTCGAAGACCTGGGAGAGCTGCTGGACGGGGGCGAAGAAGAGCTCGATGTAGAGGAGGTAGGCGACCAGCGCGCCGGCCGTCAGGGTGCCGTCGCCGACCCGCCCGGCGCCCACCACCAGCACGCCGGCGGTGGCCAGGGTGGCGAGGAGCTGCACGAAGGGGAAGTAGACGGAGATCAGCCACTGGCCCTGCACCCGCGCCTGCCGGTAGCCGTCGGAGCGGTCGGCGAAGCGCTCGTGGCCGTCCCGCTCGCGGCGGAACGCCTGGACGATGCGCAGCCCGGCGACGGACTCCTGGAGGTCGGCGTTGACGCCGCTGACCCGCTCGCGCGCCAGCTCGTAGGCGCGGACGCTGCGCCGCCTGAACACCACGGTGCCGGCGATCAGCGGCACCAGCGTGGCCAGCACGATCAGGGCCAGCTGGAGGTCGATGGCGAGCAGCACGCCCATGATGCCGAAGAAGGTGAGCACGGAGACCAGCGCCTGGGTGAGGCCGGTCTGGAGGAAGGTCGTCAGTGCGTCGACATCCGTCGTCATCCGGGTCATGACCCGGCCGGCCTGCTCGCGCTCGTAGTAGTCGAGTCCGAGCCGCTGGAGCTGGGCGAAGATCTTGACGCGCAGCGAGTAGAGGGCGCGTTCGCCGGTGCGGCCGACGGCGCGCAGGGCGCCGTACTGGGCGACCCACTGGCCGAGCACCACGACGAGCGCGATGCCGGAGGCCGTCCAGACGGCGCCGAGCGCGGCCCGCTCCACGCCCGAGTCGATGCCGTGCCTGATCAGGATGGGCACCAGCAGCGAGGCCACGGCATCGACGACCACCAGGAGCAGGGCGAGCAGCAGCGGCCTGCCGAGGCCGGCGAGCAGCCGGCGCAGGCCGTACTCGGTCTCGGCGCGGGCGGCGCGCGCCTCCTCGATGTCGGGGGTGTCGGTGGCGGGCGGCAGGGCGGCGACCTGGGCGCGCAGCTCCGGGGTGCCGGCCGCGTCGTCGTCCTCCGCCTCCGTGGTGTCCGGCCAAGGGTCGCCCGCCGGCTCCGCGTCGACCCCGGCCGGGTCGCGCTCCACGCCGCCGAGCTCGCCCGGGTCGGCGAGCAGCTGCCGGTAGAGCTCGCAGCGCTCGACCAGCTCCTCGTGGGTGCCGGTGTCGACCAGCCAGCCGCCGTCCAGCACGGCGATGCGGTCGGCGAGCTGGAGGGTGGACTGGCGGTGCGCGATGAGCAGCGTGGTGCGGCCGGCCATCACGGACCGCAGCGCGCCGTGGATCTCATGCTCGACGCGGGCGTCCACGGCGGACGTGGCGTCGTCCAGGATCAGCAGCCTGGGGTCGGTGAGGATGGCGCGGGCCAGCGCGATCCGCTGCCGCTGGCCGCCGGAGAGGGTCAGGCCCTGCTCGCCGATCCGGGTGTCGTAGCCGTCCGGCATCGCCAGGATGAACTCCTCGGCCTGGGCGGCGCGGGCCGCGGCCCTGATCCGCCGGTCGTCGGCGTCGGGGTGGCCGTAGGCGAGGTTGGCGCGGATGGTGTCGGAGAACAGGAAGCTGTCCTCGGGGACCAGGCCGATGGCGGCGCGCAGCGAGTCGTAGGTGAGGTGGCGGACGTCCTCGCCGCCGATCAGGACGGCGCCCTCGTCGGGGTCGTAGAAGCGGGGCAGCAGCAGCGAGACGGTGGACTTGCCGCTGCCCGACGGGCCGACGACGGCCAGCGTCTCGCCCGGCTCGATGCGCAGGCTGAGGTCGCGCAGCACGGTGCGGTCCTGGCCGTAGCCGAAGGAGACCCGGTCGAACTCGACGGTGGCGGGCGCGTCGGCCGGCAGCGCGTGGGCGTCGGGCGCCTCGGTGATCTCCGGGGTGGTGTCGATGAGCTCGATCACCCGCTCGACGCCGGCCCTGGCCTGCTGCCCCATGGTCAGGATCATGGTGAACATCCGGACCGGGCCGACGAGTTGGGCGAGGTAGGTGGAGAAGGCGACGAAGGTGCCGAGCGTGATGTCGCCGCGGGTCGCCATCCAGCCGCCGAACGCCAGCATCGCGACCTGGCCGAGCGCGGGCACGGCCTGGAGCGCCGGGGTGTAGCGGGCGTTCAGCCGGACGGTGCGCATCCGGGCGGCGAAGAGCCGGCGGCTGACGGCGCGCAGCTTGCCGGTCTCCTGCTCCTCCTGCCCGAAGCCCTTGACGACGCGGACGCCGGCGACGGCGCCGTCCACCACGCCGGCCACCTCGGCGGCCCGCTGCTGGGCGTACCAGGTGGCGGGGAAGAGCCGGTCCCGGCTGCGGACGGTGATGAACCAGAGGGCGGGCCCGACGGCGAGCGCGACGAGGGTGAGCGGCGGGGAGAGGGTGACCATCACGACCAGCGAGACGGCGAAGAGCATCAGGTTGCCGATGGTCATCGGCAGCATGAAGAGCAGGCCCTGGATGAGCTGGAGGTCGCTGGTGGCGCGGCCGACGACCTGCCCGGTGGAGAGCTGGTCCTGGCGGCGGCCGTCGAGCCGGGTGATGGTGCGGAAGATCTCGGTGCGCAGGTCGTGCTGCACGTCGATGCCGAGCCGGCCGCCGTAGTAGCGGCGGACGAAGGTGAGGACGTAGACGACGACGGCGGCGCCGATCAGCAGCGCGATCTGTCCGCCGAGCCCACCCTCGCCGCCGACCACGACGTCGTCGATGACGTTCTTGACGATCAGCGGCATCAGGGCCATCACGGCCATGCCGAGCAGCGAGGCGCCGACGGAGAGCAACAGGTTGCGGCGGTAACGCCAGCAGTAGGCGGTCAGCCGCCGTATCCATCCAGCACCACGTGGCACGCCGTCTCTCCCTCGTCCTCGTATCCCAGGGAAGCCCAACGTCGGGACCTGCTGATTTCATCCCACTGCAACACTATGAACCGACGATCAGCGGAGTGGTAATTCGGTTGCGGGGCATCGACGCGTGTGCGTACGGTCACCGCCATGGGAGCGACCAACATCCACGGTCTGTGCGCCGCCGCGCGGGCCGTGTTCATGTACACCCGTCCTCGTGCGCGGCGTCCGGCCCTGGTCCTGGGGGACCTGCCCGGCGCCTGAGCGTCCCGTTGTAACCAGCTCTCCCATGCCTGCCAGGGCCGTCCGTGTGTCTCTGACCACCGGACAGGCCGCCGGCACCCTTCCGCGTTCCCATCCGCCGCCTCGGTCTGTCCTCACACACGAGGACGTGAGCCGCCATGGCACGCGAACGCATTCATCAGCGCAAGAACCTCTCGCAGAACTTCCTGCACGAACCCGGCGTGCTGGGCATGATCGTGCGCACCGCCGCGCTGCGGCCGGACGAGACCGTGCTGGAGCCGGGCGCCGGCGAGGGCACCCTGACCCGACTGCTCGCCGGTTCGGCCGGTCGGGTCATCGCCTACGAGATCGACCCGGCGCTGTCCCGCCGGCTGCCGTCCCGCCTCGCCCCGGCGGGGAACGTACGGGTCGTCGCCGGCGACTTCCTGCGCGCCACCGCGCCGCGCACGCCGTTCGCGGTGGTCGGCAACATCCCGTACTCGCGCACCACGGACATCGTCCGCTGGTGTCTCGACGCGCGGGCGCTGACGTCGGCGACGCTGGTGACCCAGCTGGAGTTCGCCAGGCGCCGCACCGGCGACTTCGGCACCTGGCCGCTGCTGACGGTCACCAGCTGGCCCGAGCACGCCTGGGAGCTCGGGCCACGGATCCGCCGTGAGCACTTCACGCCGGTGCCGCGCACCGACTCCGCGGTGCTGCGGATCCGCCGTCGCCCCGAGCCGCTGCTGCCGAAGCACCGGCTGCCGGAGTACCGGGCACTGGTCGCCGAGGGCTTCACGGGCGTCGGCGGCTCGCTGCGCGCCACGCTCGCCCGGCACCGCCGGGCGTCCCGGGTCCGTGACGCGCTGCGCGCGGCCGGCGTGCCGGACTCCGCGCCGGTGGGCGTGGTCAGCCCGCCGCAGTGGCTGATGCTGTTCCGGCGGCTCGCGCCGTAACCTCAGCCTCCCGGACGGCGGCAGCCAACTCCGCCGCGGACTCGGCCTCGGTGCATCGGCCTGCCGTGGGCAGGAAGAGCACCGGCCTGATCTCCCAGGCGACCCGCACCCCGGTACGGGTCCGTACGGGCAGTCGGCAGGACCCACCGGCCCGCAGCCGGTAGATCGCCTCCCACTGCCCGTACGACAGCCACCGGAACACCCGCTCCGACTCGTCGGCGTCCAGCAGCGACAGCACCGTGCGCACCTCGACCCGCATCCAGATCAACGCCTGGATCGGCCGCGCGGCGCGCCGCGCCTGGACGCCGACCTCGTCGCCCCGCCGGACGACCCGCTCACACCACAACCCCGGCTCAAGCACGGGCCTGACCGGCCCGCACCACGGCGGCGAGCCGCCGCGCCGTGTCGACATCGCAGCGGCCCAGCTCCACGAGCGGCCGGGTGTGGAAGACCGAGGTACACGAGACCAGATCGACGGCGAGCGACGGCAGGACGATGCCGACACCGGCGAGCGCGTCGCTCAGCTCCTGTACGGCCTCGGCGGAGACCTCGATGGCCTCGGCGGGGAGTCGTTGCTTCATGGGGGGTCGCCTTTCCTACGGGAATTACGTTCCGCGCCCATAGCGTGACCATCCGCGATTAGACTCCGGAAGGGGTTGCAACCCCGCAAGTCGCCTGCGGCAAAGGAGCGTTGGCCAATGGTTCGCCCGAAGGATCTGAACCCCTACCTGTCCCCCCGCACCTTCTACGGCGCCGAACTACGCCGCCTCCGCGAGGACGCCGACCTCTCCCAGGACGCCCTCGGCGAGCGCGCCTTCTGCTCCGGCACCTACATCGGCCAGTTCGAAACGGCGGAGCGGCGCCCCCAGCTGGACATGTCCAAGCTCTTCGACGACATCTTCGGCACCGGCGAACACCTCCAGCGGCTCTGCAAGCTGGCGCACGAGGCGGAGAAGCATCCGGATTACTTCGCCACAGCGGCCGAGTTGGAAAAGCACGCAGAGACTTTCTGCGAGTTCACCGGGATGCACATCCCTGGCCTGCTCCAGACCGAGGAATACGCCCGGACGTTGACGCGCTCCTCGCACCCCTTCGCCCCTCAGGAAGAGGTCGAGAAGCGTGTCACCGCGAGAACGGAGCGGCAGCGGATTCTCAACGATCCAACTGCGCCCGAGTTGTGGTTCATCGTGCACGAGGCCGCGCTTCGCCTGCCGATGGACGGACCTGAACTGATGCGGGCCCAGCTGGACCGGCTGGCGGCCCTGGGACGCGACCACCACCGGGTGATGCTGCAAGTCCTGCCCTTCTCCGCAGGACCCCATCCTCTGCTGTACAACACCGTCATTCTGATGACGTTCGCCGACTCGCCCTCGGTGACGTACACCGAGGGCGCGTACTCGGGTCAACTGATCGAGGAACCGGCGCTAGTAGCCCGATACTTCAAGGCATACGATCACCTCAGGGCCATCGCCCTACCGCCCGAGACGTCCCTGGCACTGATCGAATCCCTGGCAAAGGACCTCTGGACCCCATGACCACGGCACCCGACCTGAGCATCGCCGCCTGGCGCACCTCGTCCTACAGCAACGGCGACGGCGGTGCCTGCGTCGAGGTAGCCGACAATCTCCCGGGCATCCACCCCGTCCGCGACACCAAGTGCCGCCACGACGGGCCCACGCTCCTCTTCCCCACCCCCGCCTGGGCCGCGTTCATCCGCACCGTGAAGTAACCCTCCCGGCTCAGCGGCGATGAGTTTCGCCGGTTCCGGTGGTCCACCAGACATGGACCACGAAGGAGGAACCCGGTGAGCCAACTGCTGCGAGTGCAGAACTTCACCGTCTCGAGTGACGGATTCGGTGCCGGTGAGGGGCAGAGCCTGGAGCGGCCGTTCGGCCATGCCGACCCCAGGGAGCTGATGGCCTGGGCCGGCGCCACCGCGAGCTGGCCCAACCGCACGGACCCCGGCGGGAGCCGGGGCCTGGACGACTACTTCACGCGGGACTTCTCGCACAACATCGGCGCCGAGATCATGGGGCGCAACAAGTTCGGGCCGCAGCGTGGCCCCTGGCAGGACCACGAGTGGCTGGGCTGGTGGGGTGACGAGCCGCCGTTCCACACGCCGGTGTTCGTCATGACCCACCACCCGCGTCCCTCGTTCACCCTCTCCGACACCACGTTCCACTTCGTCGACGGCGACCCGGCCGCCGTCCTCGAACAAGCGCGGGAGGCGGCGGAGGGGAGGGACGTCCGGCTCGGCGGCGGGGCGACCACCGTGCGGGAGTTCCTGGACGCCGACCTCGTCGACACGCTGCACGTCGCGGTCTCGCCGGTGACGCTCGGCTCCGGGGTGCGGCTCTGGGAGTCCCCGGACGAGCTGCGCGACCGCTTCCACCTCGACGTCGTGCCCAGCCCGAGCGGCGTGACGCACCACCTGTTCTGGCGGAAATGACGCCGTGAACCGGGTCAGGCCGCGGCCACCGTCCTCTCGTCCAGGGCGCAGGCCGCGGCCACCTCGTCGAGTGACAGGCCGAGCGCGCCGGCCAGGGCGGCGATCGTGAAGAACGCCGGGGTAGGCGCGCGGCCGGTCTCGATCTTGCGCAGGGTCTCGGCGGAGACCCCGGCCACCGCCGCGACCTCGGCCATGCTGCGTGCGCCGCGTGCGTCGCGCAGCAGGGTGCCGAGGAACCGGCCCCGCTCGCGCTCTTCGGGGGTGAGTGGAGTACGTACCATGTCCGTGATACTAATACCGGTATAAGAATTGGGTCCGGGAGGAGCATCACCATGGTGGAGATCAAGACGGACGAGGCGCTGGCGCTGATGCGCGAGTCGGGGCGGGTCACGGCGCGGGCGCTGGCGGCCGTGCGGGAGGCGGCGGCGCCCGGCGTGGCGCTGCGCGAGCTCGACGAGGTCGCGCACGCGGTGATCCGCGAGGCCGGCGCCAAGCCGGCCTTCCTCGACTACCACCCGCACTTCGCGCCGACCCCCTACCCGGGCGTCATCTGCGCCTCCGTGAACGACGCGATCGTGCACGGCATCCCGGACGGCTACCGGCTGCGCGACGGCGACCTGCTGAGCGTGGACTGCGGCGCCTACCTGGACGGTTGGGCCAGCGACTCGGCCGTCAGCTTCACCATCGGCGAGGCCAGCGCGGACGACCAGCGGCTGCTCGACACGACGCGCGAGGCCCTCGAAGCCGGGATCGCGGCCGCCGTGGTCGGCGGCCGGCTCGGCGATATCGCCCACGCCATCGGTCGGGTCAGCCGGGCCGCCGGCTACGGGATCATGGAGGGCTACGGCGGCCACGGCATCGGCCGCCAGATGCACGAGGATCCCTCGGTCCCCAACGAGGGCCGCCCGGGCCGGGGTTTCAAGCTGCGGCACGGCCTGGTGCTGGCCCTGGAACCGATGCTGATCACCGGCGGCCGGGACGACTGGCACACAGCCCCAGACGGCTGGACCCTCCGCAGCAACGACGGCAGCCGCGCGGCCCACTTCGAGCACACGGTGGCCATCACGAACGACGGGCCACGGGTGTTGACGCTGCCATGAGGCGTGCGTACGTCGCGCATACTCCACTCATGCCCGACGTCACGATCCACGTCCCTACCCACGTCCGCGACCGGCTGGCGCTGCTCGCCGAAGCGCGGGGCGTCTCGATCAGTGCGCTGCTCCAGGAGTTCGCCGAGTCAACGCCCACCCCTCAGGTCCGCGAGGACCGCGAGGACCGCGCCGAGAAGGTGCACGCCTACCTCGTGGAGCACTTCGGCGTCCACGTCACCGCCGAAGACGACGAACGCATGCAGCGCAAGATCGAGGACGCCTTCGCCAACCGCTCCGAGGCCACCGCGTGATCCAACACCGTCTGGTCATCGACCAGTCGTCCCCGCTGACGCTCGGTTCGGTAGTCGCCAAGCCCCGGCCCTGATCTGCCGTGCCCCTACGGTTCGATGAGGGAGAAGTCGATCTCTCCGCTCGCCACCAGCTGTCTCATTCGGTCGATCGCCGCCGCCCGCCGCCCACGCAGGGCGACCTCACGCAGAGCCGCATTCACCGTGTCGTGCGCGGTCTGCGTTCCCAGCCAGCGACTGGCGTCCGCCAACGCCTCGCCGTCCACGTCGATCACCACACGGGTCATCGGCCACCTCCTGACGGCATGGTAACGAGCCGTCAGGCCCGCCGCCGGCGGCGCCGGTGTTCGGCGACGCGGGTGCGGTTGGCGCAGGCCGGGGAGCAGAAGCGGCGGGCGGCGCCGGGGCCGGTGCCGAGGTAGAGGCGGGCACAGCCGGCCGCCGCGCACTCGCCCCAGGGGGCGCGGCCGTACTCGGTGAGGATCTGGGCCAGCGCCAGGGCGCTTGAGGCCGTGAACCAGTCGGCCCAGCTCGCGTCGTCGCCCCGGTCGACGTGCAGGTGCCAGGGTCCTGTGCCGTGGCGGGCGAGCCGGGGACGGGCGCCGCACTCGGCGAGGAGCGCGTTCAGCGCGGGCGCCGCGCGGTCGGCGTCGGTCTCGGTCAGGACGGCGGCCAGCCGGCCGGCGGCGGCGCGCAGCCCGGCGGCGTCGTCCGCCGAGAAGGCCCCCTCGGTCAGGTCGGCCGGCTCCTCGCCGTGATGGGCCAGCAGTTCGGCGAGCGCGGCCCGGGAGATGCCGGGGTCGGCGCGCACCGCGTTCACCACGTCGACCAACCGCGCGGCGGGCCGGAATCCGCTCCCTGTCGCCTTCTCGACCATCGCACCCCTCGCCGACCCGCCTGTAATGTGTTGTGCCACCAATACGTTACACCGAGGAGGGGTCGGTGCGTCGCTGCCTGCTCGTCGCGTTCCTCGCCCGGCTGGCCGACGAGGGGCTGCCGTTGGCGGTGCTGCTGCTCGCCCAGGCCCGTACCGAGAGCCCGGCGCTGGGCGCGTTCACGCTGGCCGCCTGGCTCGCCCCGCACGTGCTCGCCGCCCCGGTGACCGGCACCCTGCTGGCGCGCGCCCGCCGCCCACGCCCGCTGTACGCGGCCGCGCTCGGCTGCTTCGCCGCCGCCGTCGCCGGGGTCGCGCTCACGCTCGGACGGGTGCCGGCGCCGGTGACCCTGGCCGTCGCGCTGGCGGGTGGCTGCTGCGGCCCGATCGTGACCGGCGGCATGTCCAGCCTGCTGGCCGGCCTCGCCCCGCCGGGGGCCGCCCGGGACCGCGCCTACGCGCTCGACGCCGGCAGCTACAACGCCGCCTCGGTGGCCGGCCCGGGCGCGGTCGGGCTGGCCGCCACCGCCCTCTCCCCCGGCCTGGCGGCCGGCCTGCTGGTGGCCCCGGCCGCGCTGGCCGCAGCCCTCGCGCCCACCCTGCCGATCGGGGCCGAGGCCGCGCCAAAGGCCAAGGAGCCCGCGCCCTGGGCCGCCGGGGCCGTCGCGCTCTGGCGGGTGCCGGAGCTGCGCGCGATCACCGCCGCGACCACCGTCGCGTTCCTCGGCATCGGTGGCGTGACCACCACCGCCGTGCTGCTGGCCGCCGAGCACGGCCGTCCCGCGGGCGGCGGCGCGCTGATGACCGCGTTCGCCCTCGGTGCCCTCGCCAGCTCGCTGCTCCTCGCCCGGCGTGCGCCACGCCTCGCCCCGCCGGCGCTGGCCGGCCTCGCCCTGCTCGGCCTCGGCCTCGCGCTGGGCGGCGCGGCGCTCGCCCCCTCCTACCCGACGGCGCTCCCGTGCTTCGCGCTCGCCGGGCTCTGCGACGGGCCGCTGCTCACCGCCACGCTGCGGATCCGTGCCGACCACGCGCCGCCGGCCGCCCGCGCCCAGGTCTTCACCGTGGCCGCAGGGCTCAAGATCACGGCCGCCTCCTGCGGCACCCTGCTCGCCGGCCTGGCCGCCGACGTCTCCCCGGCCGCGCTGCTCCTCGCCATCGCCGCCTGCCAGCTGGCGGGCGCGGCCGTGCTGCGCGGCGTCAGGGGTGCCGGTGATACGCCTTGTTCGCGATCCGCCAGCCCGCCTCGCCCGCGTCGACCAGCAGGAAGACGTCGGTGAAGGTGTCGGCACCGTGCCGGAGCGTCATGGTCGCGGTGGCGACGGTGCCATGGACGTGGACGGCGTCGACGCGGCGGGAGCGGGTCGCCTCGTCCGGGGCCGGTCGGCCGGGGAAGAGTGCGCGGTACTCGTCGAGGTTCCAGGAGACGAAAGCGCCGTCCCTGACGCCCTCGATGTGGGCGGTGGGCAGGAACGCGTCGCCGAAGTGGGCGGGATCGCCGGTGGCGTGGCCGCGGACGTAGGCGGTGAGCGGCGCCAGCACGTCGTCGGCCACGGCGGGGACGGTGGCGGCGACGGCGATGTCGGCCTCGGGTCCTGCGGGGGTGTCGGCCAGCTCGGCCGCGCAGGGCAGCGGGGTGTTCGTGGCGGCGGCCAGCAGCGCCAGGTCCTTGGCGAGTGCGCCGACGGTGAACTCCGCCGTGGCGTCGACCGGCCCGCCGGCGAGGAAGGCGCGCTTGCGGGCGACGAGCCGGCCGAGCGGGCCGAGTTCGAGGACGTCGAGCGCCTGGGCGCGGGGCAGGCCCAGGGCGTCGGACTGCCGCAGCGCCTCACGCAGCGCGAGGACGGTGCCGGCGAGGCCGCAGTTGGCGATCAGCTTGAGCGCGGCGGCGGTCGCGGCGTCGTCGACCCGCCGCACGGTGCCGAGCGTCTCCAGGTCCGGCCCGACCAGATCGAGCGCCGCCGTTTCGCCGGCGGCGAGGATCCGCAGGGCGCCGGTGGCGGCGGCCGGCGTGGAGCCGAGCACGGGCGCGTGGACGTAGGAAGGGCCGAACTCCCGGGCCAGGCCGGCCGCCTCGGCGGGGGCGACGGTGCTGGTGTTCAGCACGATCGCGCCCGGGCGCAGCGAGCCGCGGACCCGGTCGAGGACCTGCCGGCAGGCCGGGCCGTCGAAGAGCGCCAGGAGGACGACGTCGGCCCCGGCCACGGCCTCGTTCGGGTCGCCGAAGGTCCGGAGCGTGCCGGCGGGGCGCCCGGAGCGCGTCCAGCCGAGGACGTCCCGGTCGTGGCCGGCCAGCCGGGTGGCGATCGCGGCGCCCATCCGGCCGAGGCCGAGGACGGCGATGGTGTGCGGTGCGGTCATGCGCCCCAGCCTGCGGGCCCGCAAGGGCTGCGACAAGCGCAGATCCGACAGGGCAACCATGCGTGCCACGCATACCTGCTGCGATACTCGGCGGCATGGAGTTGACGGCGTGGCGGACGTTCGTGACGGTGTGCCGGCTGGGGTCGCTGTCGGCGGCGGCCGCCGAGCTCGGCTACACGCAGTCGGGGGTGTCCCGGCAGATCGCGGGGTTGGAGCGCCAGCTCGGGGTGGAGCTCGTGGTGCGGGGGGCGCGTGGCGTGCGGCCGACGCCGGCCGGCGAGGCGTTCCGGCACCACGCGCTGGTGGCGCTCAACGAGGCGGACCGCGCCGTGCGGGCCGCCCGGGAGGCGGGTGACGGGGCGCCGGGCCGCCCGCTGGCCGTCGGCGCGACGCCGTCGCTGGCCGCCGGGGTGGTGCCCGCGGCGATCCGCCGCCTGCTCGACGGGGCCGGCGACCTCCGGTGGAGCCTGCTGCCCGGGCTGAGCGCGCGGCTGCACGACCGGGTGACCGCCGGCGACCTCGACGTCGCCGTGGTCACCGACGCGCCGCCCGGGCTGCCGGACGACCCGCGCGTCGCACGGCGGTTTCTCGGGCTCGACGAGATGGTCGTCGTGCTGCCCACCGACCATCCGCTGGCCGGGCACGGGCCGGTGCGCGTCGAGGAGCTGGCCGACGAGACCTGGGTCGAGGACAACGAAGGCTCGGCTGCCCTGCTGCGCCAGCACGCCGCCCGCGCCGGAACCACCGCCCGCATCGACCTCACCGCGGCCGACCTGCCGGGCAAGACGGCCCTGGTCGCGACCGGGCACGCCATCGCCCTGATCCCCGGCGTGCTGACGGGCGCGCTGCGGGCCGACGTCACCACCGTGCGGCTGGTGGATCCCCCGACGCGCGGGATCTACGCCGTCACCCGGCTCCGGAACCCGCACCCGGCCGCGGCGGCCCTGCTCGACGAGCTGGCGACGGCCTTCGGCACGCGCCGCCCCACCCCGAGCACGCCCCACGAAAGCGAGGATTGCCCCAGTATGTCCCCATGAGCAGCGCGCCCCTGCACCGGCCCATGGTCGCCCGCGATCCCGCGGAGGAGCATCGGCCGGCCACCCCGCTCGAGCTGTTCTTCGACCTCTGCTTCGTGGCCGCCGTGGCCCAGATCTCCGGCGAGCTGCACCACTACGTCGCCGACGACCTGACCGCGCGGGCCCTTCCCGGCTATCTGGCCGTCTTCTTCGCGATCTGGTGGGCCTGGATGAACTTCACCTGGTTCGCCTCGGCCTACGACACCGACGACGTGCCCTACCGGATCGCGACCTTCGGGGTGATCACCGGCGCGCTGGTCCTCGCCGCCGGCGTCACCCAGGCGTTCGAGCAGCACGACTTCCTGATCATCACCCTCGGCTACACGGTGATGCGCGTGGCCCTGATCAGCCTCTGGCTGCGCGCCGCCCGCTCGCACCCCGAGGGGCGAACCACCGCCCACCGCTACGCCCTCGGACTCGCCGTCGTCCAAGCCGGCTGGCTCTGCTGGCTGTTGGTACCACCCCATCTGCAACTGCCGCTGTTCGCCGCCTTCGCCGCCTGCGACCTCGCCGTGCCGGTGTGGGCGGAGCGCAGCCGCCGTACCCCCTTCCATCCGGACCACATCGCCGAGCGATACGGCCTGTTCACCCTGATCGTGCTCGGCGAGTCGGTGCTGGGCGCCACCACCGCCGTGCGCTCGGCCGTGGACGCGCACCAGGCCACCGGGCACCTCTACGCGGTCGCGGCCGGCGGACTGCTGACCGTCTTCGCCATGTGGTGGCTCTACTTCGCGAAGCCCGCCGCGCAGCTCCTGGTCTCGCAACGCGTCGCCTTCGTCTGGGGCTACGGCCACTACCTGATCTTCGGCTCGGCGGCCGCCGTCGGCGCCGGCCTCGCGATCAACGTCGACCAGGTCGCGCACCACACCGCCATCGGCCGGGAGACGGCCGCCGCCGCGGTCACCCTCCCCGTGGCCCTCTTCCTCCTCACGCTCTGGCTGCTGCACATCAGGCCCCACCAGGTGACCGCCGGGCACAGCGCCCTCTTCCCCGGCACGGCGCTGCTGGTGCTCGCCGCCACCCTCGCCCCCGCGCCGGTGCTCCTCACCGGGCTGCTGCTGACCGCCCTGGTGGCCGCCGGCCTGCTCGCCGCCCAGCGCGGCCCACGCACCTCAGGCTGACTCCCGCGCGCGCCGCAACCGCCAGCCGCCCTCCACCAGTTGCAGGCCGCCTATCACCATCAGCGCCAGGCCGAGCGGAGCCCCCTCGAACCAGCCGAGCTCCAGGTCGCCACCCAGGAACCTGAGGAGGCCGCCGCCCACCAGCAGCACACCCCCCTCGACCATCCGCGCCTTGCCCGAACCCATCGCCCCGCGCCCCTTCCGAACGCCCGATCACCGCCACCTTCGACGTTAGGTCCCGACCCCCCGCTCCCGCCTCGACCGACGGGATGATCATCGGCGCCCGGCCTACATCGAACGACGGACCCGCACGTCGAGATCACAGGTCGGCGACGCGGCCACCGGAAGTTCACCCGGCGGGCGATACTGGCCGTATGCCGACCTCCGCCGCCCCCTCCCGTTCGGAACTGATCGAACATCTCATACAGACCCGGATCGCGGGCGAGGTCGCCACCCCCAGGGAGAACAACCTCTCCCACTACCGGGAGTTGGCCAACGGCAACCGCTACTTCTGGCTCGGCCTCGAACTCGGCGACCGGTGGTCCGACGAGCAGGACGTGCTGGCCGTGATGGCCGAACGCTGCGGCGTGGACGGGGACCCGCAGCACCGGCAGGGCCAGGACACCATAGACCCCGAGCTCACCGTGGACGCCCTTGACCGGTCCGCGACGCTGCTGCGCAAGGCCGTCGCCGACCGGCAGCGGGTGCTGGTGGCCACCGGCCACCCCGGCGGCCTGCTCGACGTGCACGCCCGCACCGCCGCCGCGCTCGCCGCCGCCGGCTGCGAGCTCGTCCGGGTGCCGCTCGGCATCACCGCCGACGAGGGCCGGATCACCCAGTTCGCCGCCGTCGCCGTCTACGAGCGCGGCGCCTCGCTCTGGCACACCCACTCCCCACGGCCGATGGCCGAGATCCTGGACGCCCTCCCGCAGGAGGGCGAGCCGCTGCCCGACCTGGTGATCGCCGACCACGGCTGGGCCGGCTGCGCCGCGGAGCGCGGCATCGACACCATCGGCTACGCCGACAGCAACGACCCCGCGCTCTTCCTCGGCGAGGCCGAGGGCACCCTCACCGTGTGCGTCCCGCTCGACGACTACGTCGTCAGCCCGCGCTACTACGAGCCGCTCGTCGCCTACCTGCTGGACGCGGCCGGGCTCTCCCCCGTCTGAGCCCCGACCGGGGGGTGGCACAGTGGGAGGTCCACGACCGAACTCAGGAGACCCCCCTTTCCCATGCGCTTGCTGCTGATACGCCACGGCCAGACCCCCTCGAACCTCAAGCACCTCCTCGACACCGCGGAGCCGGGCCCGGCGCTGACCCCCCTGGGGCAGCAGCAGGCCGCGGCCCTCCCCGAGACCCTCGCGGCCGAGCGGATCGGCGCGCTCTACGCGTCCACCCTGGTCCGCACCCAGCTCACCGCGGCACCGCTGGCCGCCAGCACCGGACTGCCGGTCGTGGTGCGGGACGGCATCCGGGAGCTGTCCGCCGGCGACCTGGAGATGCGGGGCGACGACGAGTCCATCGAGGCGTACGAGAACACCGCCTTCGCCTGGTCGGCCGGGAACACCGCGCTCCGGATGCCGGGCGGCGAGAGCGGCGTGGAGGCGCTGGGGCGCTTCGACGCCGTCGTCGACGAGGTCGCGCGCTCCGGGGTGGAGACCGCGGCACTGGTCAGCCACGGCGCCGCCATCCGGATGTGGGTGGCCGCCCGGGCGGCGAACATCGACGTCCCCTTCGCCGCCGCCCACAAGCTGAGCAACACGGGAGTCGTGGCCCTCACCGGCTCCCCCGCCGAGGGCTGGCAGGCGCGGACCTGGGAGGGCGACCCCGTCCGCTAGGCCCTGTCCTGGCGGAACGCGCCCTTCGGGTCCTCCCCCGTCTCCCACCAGACGCCGAGCCGCTGGCGGGCCAGCCGCCAGCCGGCCGCCGTCCGGACGAACTCCCAGTCGTACGGGCCGCCCATCGCGTACGGCGTGGCCCGCATCCCCGGCTCGGGGACGGCCACGAACCACATGTAGCCGATGCCGCTCGCCCGGTCGCCGCGCACCTCGAACGCCGCGTTGAGGATGTGGTGCTGCATGGCGGCGTAGCCGGACTCCGCCTCCCGCACGGTGTCGCGGATCGCGTCCCGCCCGCGGACCTCCTGCCACGGCCCGAACTCCAGGACGCCGTCCGGCGTCCAGCACTCGATCCAGGTGTCCCAGTCCCTGGCGTCCAGGGCGCGCCAGCCCCGCATCAGCAGCGCCCGCAGCTCACGATCGTCCTCCAGCGCACGCACCCGCTCCGCCAGCGGTTCTCTTTCGCTCATGGCGTCGATCCTGAGCCGGACGCGACCCGACGACCAGGCAGGGCCGTGCCTGGACGCGGCACACCCAGGCACGGCGCCGTCGCCCGGGGCTACCGTGAGGGCATGAGCGACAACGCCCTCGGCGACTTCCTCCGCGCCAGGCGCGCCCGCCTGAGCCCCGACGACGTCGGGCTCCCCTCCTACGGACGCCGCCGGGTCCCCGGGCTGCGGCGCGAGGAGGTGGCCGTGCTCGCCGGCGTGAACGGCGACTACTACGCCCGCCTCGAACAGGGCCGCGAGCGCCACCCCTCACCGCAGGTGCTGACCGCGCTCGCCACGGCGTTCCGCCTGGACGCAGACGCGCGCGACCACCTCCACCGGCTGGCCGGCGCGCCCCGCCCGCCCGGCCGGGCCGGGGCCGGGCGACGCGTCTCGCCCCGGCTGCGGGAGCTGCTCGACGGCTACGCCCACACGCCGGCCTTCGTCCTCGACGCGGCGCTCGACTTCCTCGCCGCCAACGCGCTGGCCCGCGCCCTGTTCTCGCCGTTCCGGCGGGTGGACAACCTGGCCCTGATGACCTTCCTCGACCCGGCCGCCCGCGCCTTCCACCGCCGCTGGCCCGAGGTCGCCGCGACCACCGTGGCGAGCCTCCGCCACGGCGCGGGCCAGGCCCCCGACCTGCCCAGGCTGCGCGAGGTGGTGGACACGCTGCTGGCGGGCAGCGACGAGTTCGCCGCGCTGTGGCGCACGCACGTGGTCCACAGCAAGAGCGAGGGCGAGAAGGAGCTCACCCACCCCGAGGTGGGCGCGCTGTCACTCAGCTACCAGACCTTCGACATCCGCGCCGCCCCCGGCCAACAACTCGTCATCTACCACGCCCCACCGTCCACCCCGACCGCCCACAACCTGACCCTCCTCGGCACGTTGCACGCGCCGGCGCGTGGCATGCCGGTCGACGGCTGACCCCTCGGGGGGCCACGGGCCTGGCGCAGGGCCAGCCACGCAGCCGGCGCCGGTCCCGCACCCCCCGCGTCCAGCGGCCTGAGCCCCGCCGGCACCGGCGCAGCCACGGAGCCGGCACGCGCAGCGGGGCCGCAGGCCCCCGCAAGGCCGGCAGCCACCTGAGCCGCCAGGCCCCAGGGGACGCTGCGCGGGTTGCCGGCCCGGCATGCGAAGCAGGGCGCGGGCCGCTGGCCCGAAGGGCCCGGCCCCAGCGGCGTTGGCCCGATAACGGGCCTGGCCCGGCGCGGCAGCCGCCGGCACACGCAGCGCGGCCGCAGGCCGGAAGGCCAGGCCCACGTGGCCAACCGCCTGTGCCGCCAGGCCCAAAGGGACGCGGCGCGGGCCGCCGGACCCAGCTCACGTAGCGGGGCCAGGCCGCAAGCCCAATGCAGGGCATGCCCCAGCGCGACAGCCGCCGGCACGCACAGCGCGGCCGCAGGCCCAAAGGGCGAGCCCGCAGGGCCAACCGCCCGGGCCGCCGGGCCCGGCATGCGCAGCGGGACGCGGGGCCGCTGGCCCGATAACGGGCCTGGCCCGGCGCGACAGCCGCCGTCATGCGCAGCAGGGCACGGAGCCACAGGCCCGCAGGGCCAGCACCGCTGGCCGCACCCCCACCCCGACTCCCACCCGCAGGGACCGGGGCCACAGGCCCCAGCTCGGGGACCGGGCCGCAGGCCCGCAGGGCCGGCGCGGCCCCAGCGCCGTCGGCCCGATAACAGGCCTGGCCCGGCGCGACAGCCGCCGTCATGCGCAGCAGGGCACGGAGCCACAGGCCCGCAGGGCCAGCACCGCTGGCCGCACTCCCACCCCCACCCGCAGGGACCGGGGCCGCAGGCCAGCAGGGCCCGGCCCCAGCGCCGTTGGCCCGATAACGGGCCTGGCCCGGCGCGGCAGCCGCCGGCACACGCAGCGCGGCCGCAGGCCGGAAGGCCAGGCCCGCAGGGCCAACCGCCCGGGCCGCCAAGCCCCGCACGCGCAGCGAAGCCGGGCCGCCGGCCCGGGAAGGCGGCACGGCGCCGCAGGCGCCGGCGTGCACCGCCCGGCGCGGGGGCCCGGGCCGCAGGCTCGGAACGGGGCGCAGCCGTGGGGGGCTGGGGTCGTCGGTCAGGCCTGCCCGGCCCGAGGGACTCGCATCAGGCCCTCCTGCATCACCGTGACCGCGAGTCGCCCGTCGGCGGTGAAGATCCGGCCGTGGGCCAGGCCGCGGCCGCCCTGGGAGGTGGGTGAGTCCGTGTCGTAGAGCAGCCACTCGTCGGCCCGGAAGGGCCGGTGGAACCACATGGCGTGGTCGAGGCTGGCGCCGACGATGTCGCCGACCATCCAGCCGCCCCTGCCGTGGGCGAGCAGCACCGAGTCGAGCAGCGTCATGTCGGAGACGTAGGTGCCGAGGCAGGTGTGCGTCACCGGGGTGTCCTGGTCGCCGTCCAGCTTGCCGTTGATCCGGAACCACACCTGGGAGCGCGGCTCGCGCGGCCGGCCGGCCGTGGCGAACGGCGGGTCCGTGACGTACCGCAGGTCGACCGCGCGCCGCGCCTCGATCAGCAGGTCGACGACGGCGGCGTCCCAGAAGAGGTCGGCGTAGCGCGGCAGCAGCTCGTCCGCGGCGGGCAGCGTCTCGGGGTCAGGCGCCGGCGGCATCGGCTCCTGGTGGTCGAGGCCCTCCTCATGCCGCTGGAAGGAGGCCGAGAGGTGGAAGATCGCCTGCCCGTGCTGGACGGCGACCACCCGGCGGGTCGCGAACGACTGGCCGTCCCTGATCCGGTCGACCGTGTAGACGATGGGCGCGCCGGGATCGCCCGGGCGCAGGAAGTAGGAGTGCAGGGAGTGCGGGAGTCGCTCCTCCGGCACGGTCCGGCAGGCGGCGACGAGCGCCTGTGCCGCGACCTGACCGCCGAAGACCCGCGGCACCACCCAGTCGTGGCTGGTGCCCCGGAATATGTCCCGCTCTATCGGCTCCAGGTCGAGCAGATCCAGAAGATACTGGAGAGTAGCGTCCATGGATCGATTCTCCCCCGCCACCCCGGGCGCGCAGCACGAAGGCCCGGATCCGAGTGATCGGATCCGGGCCTTCGCCTTCAGTAGCGGGGACAGGATTTGAACCTGCGACCTCTGGGTTATGAGCCCAGCGAGCTACCGAGCTGCTCCACCCCGCGTCGTGTTCTCCACCTTAGTCCGCCGTCGGCGCTTCCCGCAAATCGCCGCCGCCGCAGGCGGGGCAGCGCCCGTAGTACGTCACGGTGACCTCCGAGACGGTGAAGCCGAACCGCTCCGCCTCGGGCAGCGCCCGCATCGGGTCGCCGGCGAGCCGCACGTCCCGCATCTCGCCGCAGCCGGAGCAGACCAGGTGCTGGTGGGGGTGGTGGGCGTTGGGGTCGTAGCGCTTGGCGCGGCCGTCCGTGGTGACCTCGATGACCTCGCCGAGCGCGACGAGCTCGCCGAGGGTGTTGTAGACGGAGGCGCGGGAGATCTCCGGCAGCCGGTCGGCGGCCCTGGCGTGCACCTCGTCGGCCGTGAAGTGGACGTGCTCGCCGTCCAGCACCTCGGCGATGACCCGGCGCTGGGCGGTCAGCCGCCAGCCGCGGCCGCGGAGTCGCCGCAGGAGATCACTCATGTCTTCCACCCTAACCGGCACCCGGCCACCCAGGACTCGATACGGTCTCGGGTGCCGTCTTGACTTGGATAGAGTCCAATATAGGATCGGTTCTGGCGATAGCCAAGAGCCGAGCCGCAGGAACACCTCCGAGCACCCGAAGGGCGTGACAGGCAGATGACCGACCAGACCGCGGCGGGACCGCTGACCACCGAGGCCGGGGCCCCGGTGGCGGACAACCAGAACAGCCAGTCCGCCGGCGTCGGCGGGCCCGGCCTCATCCAGGACCAGCTCCTGATCGAGAAGCTCGCGCACTTCAACCGCGAGCGGATCCCGGAGCGCATCGTGCACGCGAGAGGCGCCGGCGCCTACGGCACCTTCACCGTCACGGCGGACGTCACGCCCTACACCCGGGCCGCCTTCCTCTCCGCGATCGGGAAGGAGACGGAGGTCTTCCTCCGGTTCTCCACCGTGGCCGGCAGCCTCGGCTCGGCCGACGCCGTGCGCGACCCGCGCGGCTTCGCGCTGAAGTTCTACACCGAGGAGGGCAACTACGACCTCGTCGGCAACAACACCCCGGTCTTCTTCATCAGGGACGCCATCAAGTTCCCCGACTTCATCCACACCCAGAAGCGCGACCCGTACACGGGCTCGCAGGAGGCGGACAACGTCTGGGACTTCTGGGGGCTGAGCCCCGAGTCCACCCACCAGGTCACCTGGCTCTTCGGCGACCGCGGCATCCCCGCCAGCTACCGCCACCTCAACGGATACGGCTCGCACACCTTCCAGTGGAACAACGAGGCCGGCGAGGTCTTCTGGGTCAAGTACCACTTCAAGACCGACCAGGGCATCAGGAACCTGACCGCCGACGAGGCCGCGGCGCTGGCCGGCACGGATCCGGACAGCCACCAGCGCGACCTGCGGGTCTCGATCGAGAACGGCGACTTCCCGTCCTGGACGGTGCAGGCGCAGATCATGCCGGCCGCCGACGCCGCCGGTTACCGGTTCAACCCGTTCGACCTGACGAAGGTCTGGCCGCACGAGGACTACCCGCCGATCGAGATCGGCCGCCTGGAGCTCAACCGCAACCCGGAGAACGTCTTCGCCGAGGTCGAGCAGTCGATCTTCTCGCCGCACCACTTCGTGCCCGGCGTCGGCCCGTCGCCCGACAAGATGCTCCAGGGCCGGCTCTTCGCCTACGGCGACGCGCACCGCTACCGGGTCGGCATCAACGCCGACCACCTGCCGGTCAACCGCCCGCACGCCACCGAGGCCCGCACCCACAGCCGGGACGGGATCGGCTACGACGGCCGGCACGGCCGCGCCAGGAACTACGAGCCCAACAGCTTCGGCGGCCCGGCCCAGGCCGACCGCCCGCTGTGGGAGCCGGTCACCGTCGGCGGCGCCACCGGCGACCACCCCACCCCGGCGCACCCCGAGGACGACGACTACACGCAGGCGGGCGACCTCTACCGGCTGATGTCGGACGAGGAGAGGGAACGCCTGGTCGGCAACCTGGCGGGCTTCATCGCCCAGGTCTCCCGCGACGACATCGCGGAGCGGGCGATCGAGAACTTCCGCCGGGCCGACGAGGACTACGGCAAGCGGCTCCAGGCCGCGGTCCAGGCCCTCCGCGGCCAGTGAAGGGGCCCTTGCCGTAACCGCCCCGGCGGGTGGGGCGCGCCGAGGCGCACCCCACCCGCCGGGGTCACGTCCAGCTCCCCAGCCGGCGCAGCAGCTCCTCGTGGAGCAGCCCGTTGGAGGCCGCCGCGTTCCCGCCGTACGGCCCGTCCCGGCCGTCGAGGCCGGTGAACCGGCCGCCGGCCTCGGTGACCACGATCGCCGGCGCCGCCATGTCCCACAGCGAGAGCTCGGGCTCGGCACACATGTCGACGGAGCCCTCGGCCACCATCATGTAGGACCAGAAGTCGCCGTAGGCCCTGGTACGCCAGCAGTCCCGGCCGAGTTGGAGGAACGCGTCGAGCCGGCCGAGCTCCTCCCAGCCGGTGAGCGAGGAGTAGGCGAACGAGGCGTCGGCGAGCCGGGACACCCCGGAGACCCGCAGCCGGGTGGCGGCCGACAGGCTGCGGCCCGTGTAGGCGCCGCCGCCCTCCACGGCCCACCACCGGCGGGAGAGCGCGGGCGCCGACACCACGCCGACCACCGGCCGGTCGCCGCCCTGGCCGCGGTCGACGAGCGCGATCAGGGTGGCCCAGACCGGGACGCCCCGCACGTAGTTCTTGGTGCCGTCGATCGGGTCGACGATCCAGCGGCGCGCCCCGTGCCCGTCGGAGCCGAACTCCTCGCCGAGCACCGCGTCCCGTGGCCTGGCGCGCTGGAGGGCCGACCTGATCAGCTCCTCGGCGGCCGTGTCCGCCTCGCTGACCGGCGTCATGTCCGGCTTGGTGTCGACCTTGAGGTCGAGCGCCTTGAACCGCTCCATCGTCGCGGCGTCGGCGGCGTCGGCCAGCACGTGGGCCAGGCGCAGGTCATCGTGGTAGTCGGCCATGCCCCCAGTATCGGTCACGACCCCGCAGCCCTCGCGAGCCACCTTGACAGCCCCTGACACCGCGTCAATCCTGTGCCTCGCCGGGGCGGTGCGGCCCCGGGCAGGCGAGGAGGCGACGATGCCCACCGCGCGTGAGTCCCTGCTGGACGCGGCCGGTGCCGCGCTCGAACGGCGCCCGTGGCGACGCGTCCGCATGGTGGAGGTGGCGGCGGCGGCCGGCGTCTCCCGCCAGACGCTCTACAACGAGTTCGGGGACAAGGCCGGCCTCGGCGCCGCGCTCACCGTCCACCGCACCACGGCCCTGCTCGACGGCTTCGCCGCCCAACTCGCCCGCGCCCGCTCGCTCGACGGCGCCGCCGACTGGCTGCTCGCGACGGCCCGCGCCGACCGCGTGGTGCGCGCCGCGCTGACCGGCTGCCGCTGCGAATGCGCTGCCGCGCCGCCGCCCGCCCGCCAACCGGCCTGGCTGATCGCCGAGTTACGCGACCGCGCCATGCGCGCGCTCCCGCTCACCTCCCCGACCGCCTGCGAGACAGCCATCCGGCTGGCGATCTCCCGCCTGATCGCGCCCTGACGGGCAGCCTCGCCGCGCGGGCGTGCTGACCGCATGCCGGTCGACCCGACACCGCCCCGCCCGCCAGAGCCGCACACCCCGCCAAGGCCCGGCGCCAGGCCCTGTCCTGCCGTGCCGGGCCCGCGCCTCCCCCAGCCATGGGGGTCCCCCCGGACGGAGTCTGGGGGAGGCTGGGAGGTGCCCCCATCGCTACGGCACCTCGCTGCGTTACCGAATCGCGCGAATACGGCCAAGTATGAGCTGCGATCCGGCGCCTTGCGATCCACCGCATCTGACGACGCGGGCTGATCCGACAAGATCGACAGGACAGGACCTAGTCCGTTCCGCGGGAGGCCAACAGCCGCCGCAGCGAGGTGAGCCTGGCCGGCTCGGCGTGGCCGGCCGCCACCCAGGCGTCGAGCGCGCAGTCCGGCTCGTCGTGGGAGCAGGCCCGCGGGCAGTCGGCGGTGCCGGGCTCCAGGTCGGGGAAGGCGTGGATCACCCGGGACGGGTCGACGTGGTGCAGCCCGAACGACCGCACCCCCGGGGTGTCGATGACCCAGCCGGGCGCGTCGGGCAGCGCGAGGGCGAGCGCCGAGACCGTGGTGTGCCGGCCGCGCCCGGTGACGACGTTGACCTCGCCCGTCGCCCGCCGCCGGTCCGGCACCAGCGCGTTGACCAGCGTCGTCTTGCCGACCCCGCTGTGCCCGACGAACGCGGTGATCCGGTCGGTCAGCAGCTCGCGCACCCGCGCCACGGCCGCCGGGTCGCCGCCGAACTCCTCGGCGCTGGTGACCACATGGCGGATGCCGAGCGGCGCGTAGGTCTCCAGCAGCGGCTCGGCCGGCGCCAGGTCGGCCTTGGTGAGGATCAGCAGCGGGTCGAGCCCGGCGTCGTAGGCGGCCACCAGGCAGCGGTCGATCAGCCGCGGCCGCGGCTCGGGGTCGGCGAGCGCGGTGACGATCGCCAGCTGGTCGGCGTTGGCCACCACCACCCGCTCGAACGGGTCGTCGTCGTCCGCCGTGCGCCGCAGCGTCGAGGAGCGCGCCTCGATCCTGACGATCCTGGCCAGGGTGTCCTTGGCGCCCGACAGGTCGCCCACCAGGGCCACCCGGTCGCCCACCACCACGCTCTTGCGGCCCAGTTCCCTGGCCTTCATCGCGGTGACCACGCGGTCCTCGACGAGGCAGGTGAACCGGCCGCGGTCCACTGTGACCACGAACCCCTCGGCGGCGTCCTCGTGCTTGGGCCGCAGATGGGTGCGCGGCCTGGTGCCGCGCCGGCTGGGACGGACCCGGACGTCGTCCTCGTCGGTGTGCTTGCCGTACCGGCGCATCGCGGACCGGGGCCTCAGGCCCTGTCGCCTGACGCCGCCAGCATGCGGTGCCACAGATCGGGGAAGTCCGGCATGGTCTTGCCCGTGGTGGCGACGTCCTCCACCTCGACGTCCTTGACGAGCAGCCCGAGCACCGCGCCCGCAGTGGCGAGCCGGTGGTCCTCGTAGGTGTGGAAGACGCCGCCGTGCAGCGGCCGCGGGCGGATCCGCAGCCCGTCGGGGGTCTCGGTGACGTCGCCGCCGAGCCCGTTGATCTCCTTGGTGAGCGCCGCGAGCCGGTCGGTCTCGTGCAGCCGCAGGTGCGCGACGCCGCGCAGCACCGACTCGCCCTCGGCCAGCGCCGCCACCGCCGCGATACCCGGCGTCAGCTCGCCGACCTCGCTCAGGTCGGCGTCGATCCCGAGCACCCGGCCGGTGCCGGTGAGGGTCAGGCCGCGGTCGTCGAGCACGCAGGAGCCGCCCATCTCCGTGAAGATGCGGCGCAGCGCGTCGCCAGGCTGCGTGGTGGTCCTCGGCCAGTCCGGGATGGTGACGCGGCCGCCGGTGACCAGGGCGGCGGCCAGGAACGGCTGGGCGTTGGAGAGGTCGGGCTCGACGACCAGGTCGCGGCCGAGCAGCGCGCCCGGGCTGACCCGCCAGACGTTGGCCTCGCCGCCGGAGTCCGGGGAGTCCACCTGGGCCCCGGCCTTGCGCAGCATGTCCACCGTCATCCGGATGTGCGGCAGGGACGGCAGGGTGGCGCCGACGTGCCGGACCTCGACGCCGTGGTTGAAGCGGGGCGCGGAGAGCAGCAGCGCGCTGATGAACTGCGAGGAGGACGACGCGTCCACCTCCGCGTAGCCGCCCTCGACCGAGCCGGCGCCGTGCACGGTCAAAGGCAGCGCGCCCCTGGCGCCGTCCTCGACGCGGACGCCGAGCGCGCGCAGCGCGGCGATCAGCCCGTGCAGCGGGCGCTCGTGGGACCGCTTGTCGCCGTCGAACCTGACGGCGCCCTCGGCGAGCGAGGCGAACGGCGGCAGGAAGCGCATCACCGTGCCGGCGTTGCCGACGTCGACGGTGGCGGGGGCCTGCGGCATGGCCGGGATGATCCGCCAGGACTCGCCGCCGCCCTCCTGGGGCCCGGAGACCGGGGAGCTGGACGAGACCGTCTCCTCGATGCCGATGCCGAGCGCCCGCAGCCCGTCCGCCATCAGCAGGGTGTCCCGTGACCGCAGCGGGCGGCGCAGCCAACCGGGGTCGGCGGCCAGCGCGGCGAGGATCAGCGCACGGTTGGTGACCGACTTGGATCCGGGCACGGTGACGGTCGCGTCGATCGCGCCGTCGGCGAGCGGAGCGGGCCAGAGAGCGGGGCTATCGCTGTGGTCGGTCATGACCCTCAGTTTAGTGTGCGGCGCCTGCCGGAACCCGGCCGACGGGGGCTTCTTCCGGCCGGCGTCAAAAGTCGTCTGGGGCGCGGCGAAGCGCGTTCGGCGGTGTCAGAGGGCGAGGAGCCAGCGTCCGCCACCGGTGAGGGAGGTCAGCGCGACGGCGTGGAACAGGACCAGCCACATGAGCGGAGGCACGCCGGTGAGCCGGGAGAGCTGGTCGGCGTCGGAGTCCCTGGCCTCCCCGCGCCGGCGCTTGGCCTGGAGCTCGAAGACCGGGCGCACGCCCCCCAGGAGCAGGAACCACACCACCAGGTAGGCGAAGGCCGCCTGCACGTCGGGCTCGGTGAGCCAGGAGACCAGCAGGAAGGCGGCCGAGGTGACGAGGACGGTGAGCACGCCGTAGGCGTTGCGGACCATCACGAGCAGCGCGAGGAGCAGCGCGGTGGCGCCCCAGAGCAGGGCGGTGATCCGGCCGGCGGAGAGCAGCGCGGCGCCGGCGAGCCCGAGCAGCGAGGGGGCGGTGTAGCCGGCGGCGGCGGTGAGGATCATGCCGATCCCGGTGGGCTTGCCGCGGGAGACGGTCAGGCCCGAGGTGTCGGAGTGCAGGCGTATGCCCTGCAGCCGGCGGCCGGACAGCAGCGCCACCAGGCCGTGGCCGCCCTCGTGGGCGATGGTGATGGTGTTGCGCGACACGCGCCACACCCCGTACGGCACGACCGCCAGCAGGGCGACGACGGCCGTGCCGACTATCAGCCACAGCTCGGGCTCCGGCTGGGTGCCGGTGACGCGGCCCCACAGCTCGTCGATGTCTGCGATGTCCATGATCCCCCGCGGGTCGGGCTTGCTCGGCCGGCCTCCGATCCTAGGCGGCCGGCCGGCGGTGGCGGACCGTGCCCTCTCAGGGCTCGTCGCCCTGGGCCGCGCCCAGGGTGGCGGACGGGGACGGGGACGGGGACGGGGACGGGGACGGGGTCGCCGGGCGGGTGCCCGAACCGCCGGAACCACTCGACCCGCTCGCACCGCTCGCACCCGGCTGTCGGCCTTGCCCGTCCTGCCCGTCCTGCCCGTTGGCCGGTGCCGTGGCGCCGACCTCGTCCTCGTCCTGACCCTGGACATCCTCGTCGGAGAGGGTGATCGGGGGCTGCCCTGCCCCCTGCTCCCCCTGGTCGTCCTCCTCCGGGGACTCCGTCTGCTGCCCCTGCCCCTGCCCCTGGCCCTGGCTGGCGTCCTGCCCCTGCCCCTGGCTCTGGTCCTGGTCCTGGCCCTGGTTCCCGCCCTCGTCCTCGCCCTGGTCGTCCGCCGATGACGGGTCCCCCGCCGGCGCGGGCGCCTCGGTCGAAGCCGCCGCCGACCCGCTGTCCGGCCCGGCCCGGCCGTCCGGCTCGGCGCGGTCGGTCTCCTCCTCCGGCGCCCGCCGCTGCGTCGGCACCACGGCGGACGGGCTGCTCACGGCGGGATCGGGGACGCCGAGGGCGCCGAGCGGTGGCCCCCCGGCCCCCGGCTCCTCGGCCGCGCCGGCCTCCGGGGAGACGGACGGCGGCGCGTGGTGCGCCGGCATCGGGCCGACCGCCATCACCCCGGTGGCCAGCGCGAAGGAGGCGGAGACGACCACCTTGCCGAAGCCCAGCATCCCGCCGGCCCCGGCACCTGCCCCGGCCGCGGCCGCGCCGTGCGGGCCCCACTCGACCGCGAGGCCGGCCGACCTGCCGGCGATCCCGCTCGCCGCCAGCCACGCCAGCGGCACCACCGGCGCCAGCCCGCGCAGCGTCGAATTGAGGTCCACCAGCTCCAGATAGGCGGACCGGCAGCGCGCGCAGCCGTCCAGGTGCCGGCGCAGCTCGCGGAACCCGTGGCGCCTGGAAGGCCGCCGGGCGAAGGCGCCGAGCCGGCCCGCGTACTCGCGGCACTCCTCCTGGCTGGTCAGCGACGAGGAGACATGGGCCTGGAGGTAGGCGGTCCGCAGCCCCTCCCTGGCCCGGAACGCCAGCACCGCCGTGGCGTTGGGGGTCAGGCCGAGCAGCGGCGCCACCCGGCTGACCGGTTCGTTCTCGACCGTCGTGTGCCAGAGCACCGCCCGCCAGCGCTCCGGCAGGCTCCGGAAGGCACGGGCGGCCATCGACCGGTCGGCCCTGGACATCGCCAGCGCCTCGGACGGCGAACTCGCGGTCCGGACACCGGTCGCCAACTGGTCGGCCTCCGCGACCGGTTGCTCCATCCGCCCCTCGGCGCCCCACTGCGCGGACACCCGGCGCAGGATGGTCAGCAGATAGCCCCGCACCGAGGCGTTCGGCCCCGCCCCGGCCCGCACCATCCGCAGCGTCCTGGCGAACACCTCGGCCGTCAGGTCCTCGGCGAGGTGCGGATCGTGGCAGCACAGCCTGGCGTACCGCCGGACGCCCGCGACGTGCCGCCGGTAGAGCTCGCCGAACGCCGCGTCGTCGCCGTGTCTCACCCGCGCCAGAAGCGCCTCGTCCGATCGCGCCTCGTCCCCCGCCTCGGTCATCAGACCCCCCGCTGACAGATGTGCGATCGGAATCGCCGCTGACGCATGCCAACACCCAAGATCGTGCGCTCGATTTGGTCAAGGCATCGGGCGGGCCCCACCTCACCGCCGCTTCACCCCAATGCCCCACATCCCCACAACCCGCGCATCGTTGCTGGAATGACGCCAACTAGCCGAGGATCCCGAGCCGATGACGATGCCTGAGCACCGCGACGCACCCTGGTACCCCGCAGAGGACGCCGGCCATCCGGCTCCCTCGGAGCCCAGGGCCGCCTCCCCCCAGGGGTGGGGGCTCTCCGACGACACCACCCCGCTCACCGGGCTCGCCGGGATGTTCGGCCCTCCCCTCCAGCACCCGCCGCGCACCACCTCGCTGCCCAGGCACCGCGGCCGCCGGCGGCGCCCCCAGTGGACCGACCAGCCGACCCGGGTGCGATGGGTGCGCTGGTCCAGCCTGCTGCTCGCCGCGACGGCCGCCGCCCTGGTGGCGATGCTCAGCGTGCTCGGCGGGCTGATCTCCTACGAGCCGCTGCGCCAGGTCGCGAGCCCCGGCTCGTCGGCCGCGCTCACCGCCTGCTGGCCGATGTTGATCTACGGCCCCTGGCTGGTCGCCTCGCTCTCCATCCTGCGCGCCGCCCTGCACCAGCGGCGCGCCCGGCACTCCTGGGCGGTGGTCGTTCTCTTCTCCGGACTCGCCGTCGCCCTCTGCGTGGCCCACGCGCCGCCCCATCTGACCGATGTGGCCGTGGCAGGTCTGCCCCCCATCTCGGCCCTCGTGGCCTTCCAACAGATCGTCCGGCAGATCACCCTGATCAGTCCGCCGCGCCACGCGCTGCCCCGGCAGCGGCTGCCGCGGGCCGCCGGCCAGGCCGAGGCGGTGTGACACACCTCACCCTCACCCGCCGCCTCCCCGGCCCCGCGCGAGGGTCGGGAACGACGAAAGGCCCCTACCTGGCATCCAGGAAGGGGCCTCGTATGTCTCTGGGGTGAGTGACGGGACTTGAACCCGCGACCACCTGGACCACAACCAGGTGCTCTACCAACTGAGCTACACCCACCATGTGCCGCCGGAGCGACCGCTCAAAAGTGTACAGGGTCCCCGGGGATGGTCCCGCCGGTTTCCCGGCGCCCTCAGGAGACCACGTGCTGGGCGGCGATCCGGCGGGCCGACTCGGAGTCCGGCCCGGGCTGCGGGACGAAGATGGCCTCGCGGTAGTAGCGCAGCTCCGCGATGGACTCCCTGATGTCGGCGAGCGCCCGGTGGTTGCCGCTCTTCTCCGGGCTGTTGAAGTACGCCCTCGGGTACCAGCGGCGGGCCAGCTCCTTGACCGACGACACGTCGATCACGCGGTAGTGCAGGTGCGACTCGAGGTGCGGCATGTCGCGGGCGAGGAAGCCGCGGTCGGTGCCGATCGAGTTGCCGCAGAGCGGCGTCTTGCCGGCCTCCGGGGCGTGCTCGCGCACGTAGTCGAGGACCTGCCGCTCGGCGTCCTCCAGGGTCGTGCCCGCGTCCAGCTCGTCGAGCAGCCCGGAGGCGGTGTGCATGGTGCGCACCACCTCGGGCATCGAGTCGAGAGCCGCGGCCGGGGGGCGGATCACGATGTCCACCCCCTCGCCGAGCACGTTCAGCTCCGAGTCGGTGACCAGCGCGGCCACCTCGATGAGCGCGTCGTCGGCCAGCGAGAGCCCGGTCATCTCGCAGTCGATCCACACCATGCGATCGTTCATGCGAACAACCTTACGTCGCTCAGCGCGACCGACTCACTGCAACTCCCCTCCCGTGCCCCTGGCCGCGCTCACGTCACCCCGCCCTCTCAGGACGCCGGGCGCCCCCGCTGCCCCGGCAGGCGGGGCGAGAAGCCGTCGCCGACGGGCTTGGCGCGCCCGGCGGAGCCGTCCTGCTGGCGCGCCCGGTAGGCGGCCCGGTAGGCCGCCGGCGAGGCGCCGAGCTGCCGCCTGAAGTGGCCACGCAGCGCCACCGGCGAGCGGAAGCCGCAGCGGCCCGCGACCTCGTCCACCGAGTAGTCGGAGACCTCCAACAACCGCTGCGCCTGGAGCACCCGCTGGGTGATCAACCACTGCAGGGGAGCGCTCCCAGTGAGGGCACGGAAACGCCGGTCGAAGGTGCGACGGCTCATGTAGGCACGGGCCGCGAGCGTCTCCACGTCGAACTGTTCGTGGAGATGTTCGAGGGCCCAGGCCACCACTTCCGCCAGCGGATCGGCTCCTATGTCCTCTGGTAAAGACCTGTCGAGATGTCGCTGCTGCCCGGTCTCCACCCCGTTGCCCCGCCGCGGCGGGAGCACCAGCCGGCGGGCCAGGGCCGCGGCGGCCTCGGGCCCGTGGTCCTAGCGGACGATGTGGAGGCACAGATCGATGCCGGCGGCGGTGCCGGCCGACGTCAGGATGTCACCGTCGTCGACGAAGAGCTCCCTGGGGTCCACGTGAACCGACGGGTAGCGCTTGGCCAGCGTGGGGGCGTACATCCAGTGCGTGGTCGCCGGTCTGCCGTCGAGCAGGCCGGCCGCCCCGAGCGCGAAGGCGCCCGTGCACAGCCCGACGATCCTGGCTCCCTCACTGTGCGCGCGCCGCAGCGCGGCCAGCGCGGCGGCCGGTGGCGGCCCGGTGATGGACCGCCAGGCCGGCACGATCACCGTGCCCGCCCTGGCCACGGCGCCCAGCCCGTAGGGCGCGCGTAGTTCAAGGCCGCCGGTGGTGCGCAGCGGTCCCTCCTCGCCGGCACAGGCGAGCAACCGGTATCGCGGCACCCCGGCATCCTGGCGGTCGACGCCGAAGACGGAAAGCGGGATGGAGCTTTCGAACATGGGACTGCCGCTGAACAGCAACACCGCGACGACTTCGCGGCGGCGTCGGGCGGCGAGCTTTACTGCGGGCTCGGGGCCGTGCGTTGGGTCCTGGCTCATGCTCCTCAGTTCCCTCGGTCGTCGCATCCTCTCGGTCCTGCACGTTTCCCCCGACGTGATTGCCAAGATCGAATCTACTGTGTCAGGTGAGGTCGGCGGGACAAGTTCATCACTCGGCGCTAAATCGACATGACAACGTGGCGCGAAGCATTCGATCAGGAAGCGTTACACGTAGGAGCAGTTGGGGGAAGTGCGCCTTCCCCCTGTGACATGTCACGGATGGGGCTGACGGCCCGGCACGGCTCTCTCCGAAGGTATACCCACGGGGTTGGTGTGACGCGTGCGCAACGTGGTTCATCCAAGGGGAAGTTGGCTGAAAATAAAAGTCGTCAGCAAGAATGTCGCACCGGCCACACGCTGGGCACCACCGGCCGCGCAACCTTGCCCCGGGGGCGCGCGCCGGGCGCATCGTTGCAGGTAGGGCGGACATGTCAAGAAGAGAAGGCGCCGGGTCCGACATGCGGTCACGCAGCGGTAGCGGAGGTACCGCAATGTGTCCGAAAGCATTGCGTCCTGGGCCGCCCGTAGGGCATGCTGCTCGGTCACGGTTCCGTGCCTGGTTTCAGGGGTTGTAGGCAGCGTCCCTGGGCACTAGGTACCTAACGCCGTACTCTGGAGGAGGAACCGGTGCGTGACTACCAACGTTCCTCCTCCTCCATCCCCGGCAAGACCCCGAGGTTTCCTCACTGACCCACCGCTGAGGCTCCGATGGCTGGATACGAGTTCCCCGAACCAGCGGATCGCCGGCGCGTCGTCGATCCCTCGTCCACGCCCGATCTGGTGGACGAGTCGCACACATCGCACGACCCGGCGTTCCAGCATGGTGTGGTGGTCGGCTTCGACGGCTCGACCTCGAGCGAGCGGGCCCTGGCCTACGCGGTGGGCATGGCGAACCGGTCCAACTGCGGGCTGATCATCGTGCACGTCGCCAACCGGCTGCCGACCACGGTCTGGGCGGGCTGCGAGCCGCCGGCCCTGGTCGACGTCCCCGACCACCGCACGGAGGTGCTCGGCCTCGAGTTGGCGTGCGCCGAGCACCTGTCCGAGGTGCCCTGGGTGCTGCTGGAGCGCGGTGGGGACATCTGCCACGAGCTGGAGGAGGTCGGCCAGGAGTACGCGGCCGACGCGATCGTGGTCGGCACGACGCACGGCCTGCTCGGCCGGATCTTCGGCTCGGTCTCCGGCCGGCTCGCCCGCCGGGCCCGCCGCCCGGTGATCGTCATCCCCTGATCGTCACCCCCCGATCGTCATCCCCTGAGGCCCGCCGCTCCGCCTCCGTGCCCGCGCGGTCGCGCCGTGTGACGCCTGAGGCTGCCGCTGCCCGCCTTCCCCCGGTGCGCGCCCGGGGCGAGCGCGCCCGCCGGGCTTCGCGCGCCCCCTGAGACCAACGGGCACCAGCGGGCGCTGCTGTGCGCGGACTTGCGGTCGCGCCGCGTTCGCTCACGGAGCATTCACCAAATTCGTCGCCCGTCGGTGGTGGATTGTGCGTTTGTGACGGGCATAAAAGGGACAGCGGTCAGACAGAACTCGGGCCGCCGGCCGGGAGGTGACGGACCCGGCGGCGGCTTCTCCCCGCCGGCGTAATGGGCGACGCCGGCGCAAATGGCGGCCCCCGGCGGTGCGTATGGTGGCACTCACCGCTCCGGGGGCCGCCCTGCGTCCCGGCCGGGTCGGCTACTCCACGGTGACGGACTTCGCGAGGTTCCGCGGCTTGTCGATGTCCCGGCCCAGGGCCAGCGCCGTGTGGTAGGCCAGCAGCTGGAGCGGGATGCCCATCAGCACCGGGTCGAGCTCGGGCTCGTTGCGCGGCACCACGATGGTGTCGTCGGCCTTGGGCTGCTCCTCGTGCGCCACGGCCAGGATCCGCCCGCTGCGGGCCTTGATCTCCTCGAGCGTGGCCCGGTTCTTCTCCAGCAGCTCGTCGCTCGGCACGATCGCCACGGTCGGCACGGCCGGCTCGATCAGCGCCAGCGGCCCGTGCTTGAGCTCGGAGGCCGGGTAGGCCTCGGCGTGGATGTAGGAGACCTCCTTGAGCTTGAGCGACGCCTCCTTGGCCACCGGGAAGCCGCGCACCCGGCCGACGAACATCATGCTCTTGGCCTCGGCGAACTCGGCCGCCAGCTTGGCGATCCGCTCCTCCTCGGCCAGGATCGCCTCGATCTGCCCGGGCAGCTTCCGCAGCCCCTCGATGATCCGCCGGCCGTCCGCCACCGACAGGTCCCTGATCCGGCCCAGGTGGAGGGCGAGCAGCGCGAAGGCGACGGCGGTGTTGGTGAAGCACTTGGTGGAGACCACGCACACCTCGGGTCCGGCGTGCACGTAGACGCCGCCGTCGGTCTCCCTGGCGATGGCGCTGCCCACCACGTTGACCACGCCGAGGACCATGGCGCCCTTGCGCTTGAGCTCCTGGACGGCGGCCAGCGTGTCGTAGGTCTCGCCGGACTGGCTGGTGGCGATGTAGAGGGTGTCGGGGTCCACGACGGCGTTGCGGTAGCGGAACTCGCTGGCCGGCTCGGCGTCGGCCGGGATCCTGGCCAGCTCCTCGATCAGCTGGGCGCCGATCAGGCCGGCGTGGTAGGCCGAGCCGCAGCCGAGGATCTTCACCCGGCGCACCCCGCGAGCCGCCCGCGCGTCCAGGTTGAGGCCGCCGAGCCGCACGGTGGCGAACCGGTCGTCGATCCGGCCGCGCAGCACCCGGTCGACGGCGTCCGCCTGCTCGGCGATCTCCTTGTGCATGTAGGTGTCGTGGCCGCCCATGTCCCAGCTCTCGGCCTCCCACTCGACGGTGGTCGGCGCGGCGGCGGTGCGGCTGCCGTCGGTGGTGTAGGTGCGGTAGTCGTCGGCCTTGATGGTGGCCATCTCGCCGTCGTCCAGGGTGATGACCTGGCGGGTGTGGCTGATCAGCGCGGCGACGTCGGAGGCGACGAACATCTCCTTCTCGCCGATGCCGAGCACCACGGGCGAGCCGTTGCGGGCCACCACGATCCGGTCGGGGAAGTCGGCGTGCAGCACGGCGATGCCGTAGGTGCCCTCGACGTAGCGGAGGGCCTCGCGGACCTTCTCCTCCAGGGTCTCGGCCTGGGCGCGGCCGACGAGGTGGGCCAGCACCTCGGTGTCGGTCTCGGAGGCAAGCTCGACGCCGTCGGCGGTCAGCTTGGCGCGCAGCTCGGCGCAGTTGTCGATGATGCCGTTGTGGACGACGGCCACCCGGCCCGGCGCGTCCAGGTGCGGGTGGGCGTTGACGTCGTTGGGCGCGCCGTGGGTGGCCCAGCGGGTGTGGGCGATGCCGGCGGTGCCGGCGAACCTGGCCGGCACCTTGGCCTCCAGGTCACGGACCCGCCCGGCGTTCTTGACGGTCTTGAGCCCGCCGGCCTTGCCGCTGCTGTGGATGGCGATGCCGGCCGAGTCGTAGCCGCGGTACTCCAGGCGCTGCAGGCCCTCCAGGAGGAGTGGTGCGACATCCCGCTTGCCGATGTATCCCACGATTCCGCACATGCCAGGCTCCTCCTGCTGTTCCCGCTGATCCGCTGTGTCTCGTGTGGCTGGCGCGCCTCACGCGCCCGTCGTGCCGCTGTCGTTATCCGTAGACGATCCGCCGCAGCTGTCGCAGCGAGAGCGCCGGCGGCGCAACGGCGCGGCGTGGCAGCTCCTCCGCGATCCGTTCGAAGATCGCGTCGTTCCCGAGGCCACGACTCCGCAGCTCCCGGTGCCGCCTCCGGACGTATTCCTCGGCCGTCTCGTCGAAGTACGCCAACACGTCGAGAACCACCCGGGCAGCCTCACCGCGGGCGAGCGGCGTGGTGCGCACCAGATGGTCCACGAGGTCGTCATAGGACGTTCCGCGATCGAGCACCCCTTGATGGTGCGGATCATGCGGGCGCTTCGCAACATCTGTGCCCGATATCGGGCACGGACGTGTCGTTCGTCATGGCGCGGCCGACGCCGCGGGTCAGGCCACGGTGAACTCGGCGTCGCCGAAGTCGGCCACCACGCGCAGCCGGCCTCCCAGTGCCTCGACATAGGAGCGCAGGGTCGCCAGCTCGGTGCGGTCGACGTCACCGTGCTCGATCGCCGACACCCGGGGAACTGAGACGCCCATGACGTCCGCGACCGCCCGCTGCGTCAGAGCCTGCTCCCGCCGGATCTCCGCGAGCCGGTGGGCTCGCACCTCGGCGACGAGCCGATCCATCGACTCCCGCTTCTCCGCCGGGGACCGCACGGGAAGCTCGGCGGCTTCACGGCGCTCACGGGCCCTGCGCCTGGTTTCCTCCCAGCTGACCGCGCTCACTCGTACTCCCTGATGTCGAGGTCGATCACGTGTTCCCGGCGACGGCGCGCTTCAGCGTTGGAGGCCGAGGATGATGCGAATCGAGGACTCGACGGCTCGCAGTTCGCCCGGGGCCAGGAGACCGAGTCTCCTGCGGAGTCGCGCCTTCGCCACCGTGTGCAGATCGGCGCAGTTCACGTAGGACTCGGCATACTTCTTCAGCCCGGAATCAGGACCGACTGGCACGTGCGTGGCGCGCGGACCGGCGGTGCCCGTGATCAGCGCGACCGTGACGGACGACAGCGGCTCGGCGACGCGGTTCACCGTGAGAACCACCACGGGATGGGGCCCGAGAGGCTGAGGCAGCGCGCATCCCCAGACTTCCCCGCGCAGCGGTGGGACGGCAATCACCACTCGGTCTCGTCCGCTTCCCTGAGCTCGTCGTCGCTCGGCGGGGTGACCCCGTCGGGCAGGGGCGCCGGCCGCCCCGCGTAGTAGGAGCGGATGTCGTCGGCGGCTCCGGCCTCCGCGGCCTCCCGCACCAGGAGGTGCAGTCCCTCACGGAGCGCGTCGGACGTCGACGTGAGGTTCAGGGTTCGCATCGCCTGATGCAGAGCTTCCACCTCGTCGGCCTGGAGGCGCACCTGAGCCAGCTTTCCGCGCCGGTGTTCCCTGATCGATGCGGCCATGTCCGTGATCACCGCCTCTCGCTTCCCCTTGTGTACGACATCTGTCATACACCGAAGTATGTGCCGCTCTTCCGGAGCGGTCAACCGGTGGTCACGCGGGTTGAGTACCCTGCCGCCGTGCTGCATCTGCGGATCATCGTGCCCTCGGCCCGGACCGAGGAGGTCGTCACCGAGCTGACGGAGACGGTCGGGACGGCGCACCTCGCGGTGCTGCCGGGGGCGGCGCGGGATCCGGTGGGGGATCTCGTGCTGTGCGACGTGGCGCGGGAGGCGGCCGACGAGCTGCTACGGCGGCTGCGCGGTCTCGGGATCGCGGAGGAGGGCTCGGTCGCGGTCGAGGACATCGACCTGTCGCTTTCGGAGCGCTCCGAGCGTGCCCAGGAGGAGGCGCCCGGCGCCGGGGTGGACGCGGTGCTGTGGGAGTCGATGCTCGACTCCACGCAGGAGGAGTCACGGCTGACGTTTACCTACCTGACCTTCCTCACCGTGGCGACGATGCTGGCCGCCTGCGGGGTGCTGCTGGACAGCGCGATCCTGATCGTCGGCGCGATGGTGGTCGGCCCCGAGCTCGGGCCGCTGGCCGGGGTCTGCACCGCGCTGGCCGCGCGGGCGCCACGGCTCGGGGTGCGGTCGCTGGCCGCGCTGCTCGTCGGCTTCCCGTTGGCGATGCTGCTGACCAGCGGCTTCGCGCTGGTGATGGACGGCTGGGGGGTGTTCTCCAAGGCGCAGTTCGAACAGCCGCATCCGACGGTCGAGTTCGTCTGGCAGCCGGACATCATGTCCTTCGTGGTGGCGCTGCTGGCCGGCGTCGCCGGGATGGTCTCGCTGACGTCCGCGAAGTCGGCGGCGCTGGTCGGCGTGACGATCTCGGTGACCACGGTCCCGGCCGCCGGGCACGCCGCGCTGGCCCTGAGCTACGGCCATGTCACCGAGGCCCTCGGCTCCATGCTCCAACTGGGCGTGAACCTCGCCGGCATCCTGGTCGCCGGCACGCTCACGCTGCTGGTGCAGAAGGTCTCCTGGGCCTGGGTCCGGGCCGCCTTCCCCACCCGCCGGCGGCGCCGTGCTGAATGATGACCGCATGAGACGAAGACTCCGGCCGCTCCCCCTGGCCCTGCTCGGCCTCCTCGTACCGCTCGCCGCCTGCGGCGGGGAGTCCGCCGACCGCGACGAGTTGGAGGCACGGGCCGCCTCGCTCGAGACGGCGATCGAGCTGGTCTACGTGACCGAGGTGTCCGGCTACGAGCTGGCGCCCATGTCGGTGGCTCCGGCGGGGACCGACGGCTTCCAGAGCACGTACGTCTCGTCCTCCGACGGCTCCACCATCCACCTGATCGTGGACCGAGGCACGGTCGACCCGGCCGCGTGCGGTTGCGAGCCGGACGGCGACTCCGTCTGGTACCAGGACGGGACTGACTCCGGCACGCGCGCGTACGTCCGCGCGGAGGACGGCCACACCGTCACGGTCGAGGCCCCGGCCGACGCGGTGTCCCGCGAGACGCTGCGGGCGGCGATGGACGAGGCCCACGTCGCCGACGACGCGGAGCTGTCAGCGACCCTCCCCGAGGCGCCGGAGGGCGCCTCCGACGTCCCCGTCGAACGGGGCGACCTGCCACCGAATGGCGACGGCGCGCCGATCGACCCGGAGGGCGCGGCGGGCTGAACGGCCCCGTCAGCCGGGGACCTTGAGCGCCGCCCACACCATCCGCCCCTCGGGTTCGAGCGACGCCACGCCCCAGTCGACCGACAGGGCCTCGACCAGTAGCAACCCCCGCCCGCACTCGGCCCCGTCGTCCGGCTCGCGCGGTCGCGGCACGGCCAGCGTCCCGCCCTCGTCCTCGACCGCGATCCACACCTCGTCCTCGCAGACGGTCAGCCGGCAGACGACGTGCCGGCTGCCGGTGTGCGTCACGGCGTTGGCCACCAGCTCCGTGACGACCAGCGCGGCGTCCTCGACCACCGGCGTGTCCCCCAACCACCGCCGCACCAACCGCCGCGCGACGGCGGCCGATTCACGCTCGGCGGGCAGCCGGAACCGCGTTGAACGGGCCGCCTGCCGGCGGTGAGACGGACGTTGCTCATGCATGAGGGACCACCTCGCGGGTGACGACGCGACGAACGCTGCCCCGCCAGGGTGCGCATTTGCGCATTCGCTGCGCAAGTGCGCGAACCGGAATCAGTGACACGGTGCACACCAGTACGCATCGGAGATAGCCGGTGAAGTATGTGGCAGACTCTCAGCGCAAGTGCGCCATGACTGGAGGGAGAGCGGCTTGGTGTCGCAGCCGAGCAACCCCACTGTTCATCGCCGTCAACTCGGTGCGGAACTGCGGCGGCTACGCAAGGCGGCCGGACTGGGAATCGAGCAGGTCGCCGCGGAGCTGGGCTGTTCCCAGACGCGCGTGAGTCGCATCGAAACCGGCAAGGGCCGTGCGACCGCTCGGCCATCGGACGTCACCAAGCTGTGCGAGCTGTACCGCGTCACCGACCAGCAGCAGATCGACATGCTCCTCCAGATGCTCGGCAACTCCCAGAAGCGCGGCTGGTGGGCGCCGTACAACGACGTGCTCCCCTCGGGGCTCGAGGTGTACGTCGGCCTTGAGAGCAGCGCCAGGACCGAAAGGGCGTGGGAACCACTTCTGGTGCACGGCCTGCTCCAGACACCGGACTACGCGCGGACGGTGCTCCGCAGCGGCGCCATCCACCGGCCGTCCGACATCGACGCGTTGGTGCACGTCCGGCTCGAACGGCAGAAGCTGATCACACGCGCCGAATCCCCGCTCGACCTGTGGGCCATCCTGGATGAGGCGGTCGTCCGCCGGCCGCTCGGCGGTGCCGACATCATGCGGGCCCAACTCCAGCACCTCACCGAGATGTCAGCTCTGCCCAACGTCATCGTGCAGGTGATCCCGAACCAGAAGGGCGCCCACCCCGGCCTCTGGGGCGCGTTCAGCCTGCTGGAGTTCGAAGAGGACGAACCCGTGGTCTACGTCGACAGCCCCGGTGGCAACCTGTATCTGGAGAAACGCGCGGACGTCCGACGCTTCGCCAGCATCTTCGATCTCCTGCGGGCGACAGCGCTCGACCCCGATGAGTCCGTGGCCCTGATCCGACACGCAGCGGAGGACATGAGATGAGTGGCGACATGAACAGCCTCTCCTGGTTCAAGAGCTCGGCCAGCTCAGCCAACGGCGGCTGCCTGGAGGTGGCCTTCCTGTCCGACGGGCGAGTCGCGATACGGGACAACGAGGACCCGACCAACCCGCCGTTCCTCGTCACCCGACACGTCTGGGAGTGCTTCATAACCGGCGCCACGCAGGGCGAGTTCAACCCGCCGGTGGGGGCGTGAGTTTCCGGCTGGCGGCGTATGCCGTCTGTGTCGACGGCGGGCGGCGGGTGTTGCTCGCCCGGTATGTGCCGCCGGAGGGCGAGCATGTCTGGACCCTTCCCGGTGGCGGGGTCGAGCACGCGGAGGATCCTCCCCCAGCTAACGCTGGGAGGTGCCCCCATGCGACGCGGTGACCCGGGAGGTCGCCGAGGAGACCGGCTACGAGGCGGTGGTCGAGCGGCTGCTCGGCGTCGACTCGCGGGTGATCCCGGCGGCCGAGGCCCGCCGCGGGGTCACGCACCAGAACGTCGGCGTCTTCTACCAGGTCCGCATCACCGGCGGCCGGCCTCGGCCCGAGCCGAACGGCGACGTCGCCGAGTCGGTGTGGACGCCGATCCCCGACGTCGCCCGCCTGCGGCGCTCGTCGCTGGTCGACGTCGGCCTCGCCCTGGCCCTGACCCGCCCGGCCACCGGCCACGTCCCGCCCGTCCGGGCCGGCGGCCTGCTCCAGCACTGAGGCACCGGGGTGTCAGCCCCGGCCCTCTGTCAGGGAGGCGCAGCTCACGTCGTCCGGCATCTCGTGGCACGGCATGAACGTCGGAAGGTCCTCGGTGAGGGGCAGACCGGGGAACATCCCGCTGGCCAGCCAGTACTGATCGGGTTCGGCCGGGACGGCCTCCGCCACGAAGGGGCGGTCGCCGTCCCGCAGCACGACCTCACCCGTGTCGCCTCGCGCGTCACGGTACCGCGCCCGAAGTTCCCACTCGCACGTCTGGCCCCGCACCACCGCTTCCACCCGCAGCCCACCCGGGTCGAGGCCACCGCCGAGGTCGATCCGGCGGCGGCTGAAGTAGGGCTGTCCCTGGTCGGCCCCCTCGTCGGAGAACCACAGCGCGGGGGCGTCCATGGCGAGGTCGAGCAGTACCCCCGAGTAGAAGCTCTCCCCCTGCCCCGGCACTTCCACCACCGTTCGGGCGGAGGGCGCGGTGCAGGAGGTGGTGACCGGGGTCATGTCCACGATGCTCAGCTGGGCGTCTCGGGAGGAGAGGAGGTTGAGGGTGAACACGGTGGCATCACCCAGCCTGAGGTCGTAGCCCACCGGAGGCTGCCGCATCGTGAGCGGGTAGCGGATCAGCCGACCGCCCAGCGGGCGGAGGAAGTCCCACACCTCCGTGTGCTCCAGGCGGCGCAGGGTCTCCTGTTCCTCCGGCGTCAGCGGCCGGTCGAGCAGGATCTTGTAGTTCTCCGCGGGTGACGTGTCGTAGCTGATGGAGCCGGTGAACGGGGCCCTGGCCTCGTCCAGTTCCTCCGTCGCCTCCCGCTCCGCGGCGACCCGGGAGTCGGTCGTCCACCGCTCGAAGTTGAAGCCGACGTAAAGGCCGCCCAGGGTCGCCAGGACGGCGAGCACCGCGATGACCGAGGCGGCAAGCCGCCGGGTGCGGCGGGACGCGCCGGGTGCCTCGGGCAGGTACCTGTCCTCCACGACGTCCCAGACGGACGCCCAGGCGGAGGAGTTGGCGGCGTCGGCGGCTGTGGCGGTAACGACGGATCGGTCACGGCCTCGGAAGCACCCCCCGTGTCGAGTCGTCACCCACTGTACGGCGACGGGCACGCGCCCACCAGCGCGTGCGCTACGCCCGCCGCGCGGCGCGGAGTGCCGTCGCCAGGCGGTCGCGGATGTCGGACTGGGCGGCGATGCGGGCGTCGAGGACGGCGAGGCGGCGTTCGGCGATGCGGAGGCCGACCTCGCTCGGTGCGGCGACCGTCAGGTCGCCGTCCAGGCAGGTGCGGAAGGCCAGGGCGTCGTCCAGGGTGAGGCCGGCCGCCAGCAGGTGCCGGATGTTGCGGACCCTGGCCACCGTGGAGTCGGGGTAGTCGCGGTAGCCGTTCGCCGCCCGGTCCGCCGTGATCAGGCCGGCCTCCTCGTAGTGCCGCAGCGCGCGTGGCGTGGCGCCGGTGGCCTTCGCCAACTCCCCGATCCACATGCGTCACATCCCATCACGCCACGGCCGCACCGCCGTCCACCGGGAGGACCACGCCGGTGACGAAGGCGGACGCGGCCGGGTCGGCGAGCCGGACGATGGCCGCGGCGACCTCCTCGGGCCGGCCGACGCGGCCCAGCGGGGTGTGCGCCAGCTGCCACTTCCGCACCGCCGCCTGCCGCTCCGGGCTGAGGCCCATGTGGTCGGCGATCGGCGTCGCGATCGCGCCGGGCGCGACGGCGACGACCCGGATGCCGCGCGGCGCCAGCTCGACGGCCCAGCTGCGGGTGAGCGAGTCCAGCGCGGCCTTGGTGGCGCCGTAGACCGAGTTCTCCGGCCAGCCGCGCAGGCCGATGGAGGTGCTGACGTTGACGATCACGCCGGGCCCCTCGGCGAGCGCGGGAAGCGCGGCGCGCGCCAGCAGGGTGGGGGCGACCACGTTGGTGGTGAGCTGGGTTCGGATGGTCTCCTCGGACACCTCGGCGAGCGGCGTGGCACCGGCGACGCCCGCGTTGTTGACGAGGACGTCCAGGCGGCCGTGCGTCGCGAGCACCGCGTCGACGATCCGGGCCGGCTCGCCTGGGCCGGTGATGTCGCCCGTCAGCGGCGTGATGCCGGGGTGGCCTTCGGCGGTCTCGGCCAGCGGCTCGGCCCGGCGGCCGACCGCGACCACCGCCGCGCCCTCGGCGGCGAAGGCCCGGGCGGTGGCCCGGCCGATGCCGGTGCCGGCGCCGGTGACGAGGACGGTGCGGGAGCTGGTTGCGTCGTTCATGGCGGCATCCTGGAACCCTGCCGCCAACGGCAGCGTCAAGCCGGCCCTACGCGCGGAGCGTCTCCGGCAGGTTCCGCCGGTCGACGCACGGCAGCGACTCGACGTGGCCACGGGCCCCGTCGGGGATCACCGGGAAGGACAGGTCGAGCGCGGTGGCGCTCGGCGTTACGACGTCAGGCCCAACTCTCGGGCGATCAGCATCCGTTGGACCTCGCTGGTGCCCTCGCCGATCTCCAGGATCTTGGCGTCGCGCCACATCCTGGCGACCGGGTACTCGTTCATGAAGCCGTAGCCGCCGTGGATCTGGGTGGCCTCGCGGGCGTTGGTGACGGCGGCGTCCGAGCTGTGCAGCTTGGCCACGGCGGCCGCCTTCTTGAAGGGCTCGCCGGCCGCCATCCGGGAGGCGGCGTCGCGCCAGGCGGTGCGGGAGGTGTGGGCGCGGGCCTCCATGTCGGCCAGTTTGAACTGGATGGCCTGGTTGGCGCCGATCGGGCGGCCGAACGCCTCGCGGGTGCGGGCGTAGGCGGTGGACTGGTCGACGCAGCCCTGGGCCAGGCCGGTGGCGAGGGCGGCGAACGCGATCCGGCCCTCGTCGAGGACGGTGAGGAACTGGGCGTAGCCGCGGCCCTCCTCGCCCAGCAGGTTGGCCAGCGGCACCCGGCAGTCGGTGAAGGAGAGTTCGTGGGTGTCCGACGCGTTCCACCCGACCTTGGAGTAGCCGGGCGCGACCGTGAGCCCCGGGGTGCCGGCGGGGACGACGACGGTGGAGATGGCGCCGTCCGCACCGGTGCGGGCGGTGACGGTGATGGGCCCGGTGATGTCGGTGCCGGAGTTGGTGATGAAGCTCTTGCTGCCGTTGACGACCCAGTGATCGCCGTCCCGGACGGCGGTGGTGCGGGTGCCGCCGGCGTCGGAGCCGCAGCCCGGCTCGGTGAGGCCGAACGCGGCGAGCTGCTCGCCGGCGCAGAGGCGCGGCAGCCACTCCCGCTTCTGCTCCTCGGTGCCGAAGCGGAAGATGGGGGTGACGCCGAGCGAGACGCCGGCCTCCAGGGTGACGGCCACGGAGGAGTCGACGCGGGCCAGCTCCTCGATGGCGAGGCAGAGGGCGAGGAAGTCGCCGCCCATGCCGCCGTACTCCTCGGGGAAGGGCAGGCCGAACAGGCCCATCTTGCCCATCTCGCGGACGATCTCGTAGGGGAAGGTGTGCGCCTCGTAGTGCTCGGCGATCCGCGGGGCGACGACGTCGTTCGCGAACTGCTCGACGGTGCGGCGGAGTTCCTCGTGTTCCGGGGTCAGCCGGTGGTCAAGGGACATGTGCGTCACTCCTCGTGGGAGTCAGGGGATTCGGGGGATTCGGGGGTCAGGGCCCGAACGGTGCGGGAGGGGCTGGGGCGGCCGAGGTAGCCGGCGAGCCAGGCGCTGGTGGCGGTGAGCCGGTCGAGGTCGACGCCGGTCTCGATGCCGAGGCCGTCGAGCATCCACAGCAGGTCCTCGGTGGCGAGGTTGCCGGTGGCGCTCTTCGCGTAGGGGCAGCCGCCGAGCCCGCCGGCCGAGGCGTCGACGGTGGTGACGCCGTGCCGGAGGGCGGTCAGGGTGTTGGAGAGCGCCTGCCCGTAGGTGTCGTGGAAGTGGACGGCGATCCGCTCGGTGGGGACGCCGGCCTCGTTGAGCGCGGTGAGCAGAGCGGTGACCTGCCCCGGGGTGGCGACGCCGATGGTGTCGCCGAGGCTGAGCTCGCTCACGCCGAGCTCGATCAGCCGGCGCGCCACGGCGACGACCCGGCCGACCGGCACCTCGCCCTCCCAGGGGTCGCCGAAGCACATCGAGACGTAGCCGCGGACGGGGATGTGCTCGACGACGGCGTGCGCGACGACGGGCGCGAACATCCGCAGCGACTCCTCGACCGAGCGGTTGAGGTTGGCCTTGGCGAAGGACTCGGTGGCGCTGGCGAAGACGGCGACCTCGCGGGCGCCGAGCGCCAACGCCCGGTCCAGGCCGCGCTCGTTGGGGACGAGGACGGGCAGCCGGCGGTCGTGGAGGTCGTCCAGCAGGGGGAGGAGCCGCTCGGCGTCGGCGAGTTGGGGGACCCAGGCGGGGTGGACGAAGCTGGTGGCCTCGATGGTGGTGAGGCCGGCGTCGGCGAGGCGGTGGATGAACTCGGCCTTGACCTCGACCGGGACGACGGCCTTCTCGTTCTGCAGGCCGTCCCGGGGGCCGACCTCGTGGATGCGGACCCGGGTGGGGAGTGCGGCGTCGCGAACCGGACGTGTCATGGCGCCGGCTCCTCGGGGGTGACGACGGCGAGCGGTTGGTCCATGGCGACGGTGGCGCCCGGCGTGACGGTGAGCTCGGTGACGGTGCCGTCGTGCGGGGCGGCGATGACGTGCTCCATCTTCATGGCCTCCACGACCAGCAGGCTCTGCCCGGCGGCCACCCGGTCGCCGACGCCGACCTTGACGACGGTGACGGTGCCCGGCATGGGCGCGGCGAGCGCGTCGGCCCCGGCGGCGGCGCGGGGGCCCGCGCCGGCGATCGGGTCGTGTTCCGTGACGTGCCAGGCGTCGCCGTCCCGGCCGAGCCAGTGCCCGCCGGGGACGGCGACGTGGTGGAAGGCGTGGACGACGCCGGCCAGTTCGAGGCGGACGGTGTCGGGGGTGAGCGCCACCAGGCGGGCCGGCACGGGCGCCGCTTCGCCGAGCCGGGCCTGGCCAGGCCGCACGGCGACCTCGACCGGGTCGTGGCCGGGGACGCGCGACCGGGCGGTGATCCAGGCGGGCTCGCCGCCGAGCCGCCAGCCTGAGGGGACGGCGAACGGGTCCGCCCAGCCGGCCGGGTCGGGCGGCGGGGTGAGGGCGGCCCGCCGGAGCAGCGCGGCGGCCACGTACACCTCGTCCGGCACGGCGGCCGGGATGAGCGCGGGTGCCTCGCGGTCCACCAGGCCGGTGTCCAACGTGCCGGCGACGACGTCGGGTTGGGCGAGGAGGCGGCGCAGGAAGCCGGTGTTGGTGTCGACGCCGAGGACGGTGGTGCGGGCGAGGGCGGCGCGCAGCAGCCGCAGCGCGGTGGGGCGGTCGGGGCCGTGGGCGACGACCTTGGCGAGCATCGGGTCGTAGGCGGTGGACACCTCGGTGCCCTCGGCCAGGCCCGAGTCGACGCGGACGCCCTGGCCGGCCGGCTCGCGGAGCAGCCGGATCGTGCCGGCGGAGGGCAGGAAGCCGGTGGCCGGGTTCTCGGCGCAGATCCGGGCCTCGACGGCGTGGCCGGTGGCGGGCATCTCCTCCTGGGCGAACCCCAGCGGTTGGCCGGCGGCGATCCGCAGCTGCCACTCCACCAGGTCGAGGCCGCTGACCAGCTCGGTGACCGGGTGCTCGACCTGGAGCCTGGTGTTCATCTCCATGAAGGAGAAGGTGGCCGGGTCGTCGCCCGGCACGATGAACTCGACGGTGCCGGCGCCCCGGTAGCCGCAGGCGCGGGCGGCCTGCGCGGCGGCCTCGCCCATCCTGGCGCGGGTGGCCGGGTCGAGCAGCGGGCTCGGCGACTCCTCGACCAGCTTCTGGTGGCGGCGCTGGAGCGAGCACTCGCGCTCGGCGAAGCGGAGCACGGTGCCGTGGTCGTCGGCGAGCACCTGCATCTCGATGTGGCGGGGGCGCTCGATCCAGCGCTCGGCGAGCAGCGTGTCGTCGCCGAAGGAGGCCAGCGCCTCGCGGCGGGCGCCGGCGATCGCCTCCTCCAACTCGCCGGCCGCGGTGACCCGCCGCATGCCCTTGCCGCCGCCGCCGGCGGCCGGCTTGAGGAGCAGCGGCAGGCCGAGCTTCCCGGCGGACGCGGCGAGTTCGGGCCCGGAGACGCCGGGCACGACGGGCACCCCGGCGGCCTCGACGGCGGCCTTGGCGCGGATCTTGTCGCCCATGGTCTCGATGGCGGCGGCCGGCGGCCCGACGAAGGCGAGCCCCGCGGTGGTGACGGCGCGGGCGAACGCCGCGTTCTCGGCGAGGAAGCCGTAGCCGGGGTGGACGGCCTGGGCGCCGGTCTCGGCGGCCGCGGCGAGCAGCCGGGGAGTCGCCAGATAGCTCTCGGCGGCCGGCGCCGGGCCGAGGCGCACCGCCACGTCCGCCTCGCGGACGTGGCGGGCACCGGCGTCGGCGTCGCTGTAGACGGCCACCGAGCGGATGCCGAGCCGCCGCAGGGTGCGGACGACCCGGACGGCGATCTCGCCCCGGTTGGCGACGAGCACGGTGTCGAACATCGCGCGAAGCTCCCTCACATCCGGAAGACGCCGTGACTCGGCTCGGCCAGGGGCGCGTTGGCGCACGCGGTGAGGGCGAGCCCGAGCACCGCGCGCGTCTCCAGTGGGTCGATCACGCCGTCGTCCCAGAGCCGGGCGGTGGCGTAGTAGGCGCTGCCCTGCGTCTCGTACTGGCGGCGGATCGGCGCCCGGAACTCCGCCTCCTCCTCGGCCGACCACGCGTCGCCGAGCTGGTCGCGCTTGACGGTGGCCAGCACGGCGGCGGCCTGCTCGCCGCCCATCACGGAGATCTTGGCGTTGGGCCACATCCACAGGAAGCGCGGCGAGTACGCCCGGCCGCACATCGAGTAGTTGCCCGCGCCGTAGGAGCCGCCGATCACCACCGTGAGCTTGGGGACCCGGGCGCAGGCGACGGCGGTGACCATCTTGGCGCCGTGCTTGGCGATGCCGCCCGCCTCGTAGTCGCGGCCGACCATGAAGCCGGCGATGTTCTGGAGGAAGAGCAGCGGGATGCCGCGCTGGTCGCACAGCTCGACGAAGTGGGCGCCCTTCTGGGCGGACTCGGAGAACAGGATGCCGTTGTTGGCGACGATGCCGACCGGGTGGCCGTGGATCCTGGCGAAGCAGGTGACCAGCGTGGTGCCGAACTCGGCCTTGAACTCCTGGATCCGGGAGCCGTCGACCAGCCGGGCGATCACCTCGCGGACGTCGTAGGTGGTGCGGGAGTCGACCGGGACCACGCCGTAGAGCCCGGCCGGGTCGACGGCCGGCTCCTCGACCGGCGCCACCGACCACGGCAGCGGGCCGCGCTCCGGCAGGGTGGCGACGATGGTGCGGACGATCCGGAGCGCGTGCGCGTCGTCCTCGGCGAGGTGGTCGGTGACGCCGGAGACCCGGGAGTGCACCTCGCCGCCGCCCAGCTCCTCGGCCGTGACGACTTCGCCGGTGGCGGCCTTCACCAGGGGCGGGCCGCCGAGGAAGATCGTGCCCTGGCCGCGCACGATGACGGCCTCGTCGCTCATGGCCGGCACGTAGGCGCCGCCGGCGGTGCAGGACCCGAGGACGGCGGCGATCTGCGGGATGCCGGCCGCCGACATCCTGGCCTGGTTGTAGAAGATCCGCCCGAAGTGCTCCCGGTCGGGGAACACCTCGTCCTGCATCGGCAGGAAGGCGCCGCCCGAGTCCACCAGGTAGAGGCAGGGGAGCCGGTTCTCCAGCGCGACCTCCTGCGCCCGCAGGTGCTTCTTGACGGTGAGCGGGTAGTAGGTGCCGCCCTTCACGGTGGCGTCGTTGGCGACGATCACCGCCTCGCGCCCGCTGACCCGGCCGATGCCGGCGATCACCCCGGCGGCCGGGGCCTGCCCTTCGTAGAGGCCGTGGGCGGCGAGCGGGGCCAGCTCCAGGAAGGGCGAGCCGGGATCGAGCAGCGCGTCCACCCGGTCTCTCGGCAGCAGCTTGCCGCGCGCCGTGTGCCGGGCGCGGGCCCGCTCGCCGCCGCCGAGACGGGCGGCCGCCAGCTTCTCGCGCAGCTCGGCCGCGAGCTCGCGGTGGGCCGCCTGGTTGGCTCGGAACGCTTCTGACGCGGGATCCGCCGTGCCGCGGTGCGTCGGTGCCTGCCGCATACCGGACAGGTTAACGCTCGTTAACGGGACCTGTCTACAATAGGTACCTATGACCACGCACGCCGCCGGCAACGCCTCGGGCAACAGGTCCTCGGGCAACACCGCGAGGACGGCCTCCGCGCGCCGCGAGCAGATCCTGCGCGAGGCCTCCCGGCTCTTCGCCGAGCGCGGCTTCCACGGCGTCGGCGTCGACGAGATAGGGGCCGCCGTCGGCATCAGCGGCCCCGCGCTCTACCGGCACTTCGCGGGCAAGGACGCGATGCTGACCGAGCTGCTCGTCGGCATCAGCAGCCGGCTGCGGGACGGCGGCATCCGCCGGGTGGCCGAGGCGGAGGCGGCGGGCCACCCGCCGCTGGCCGCGCTTGACGCGCTGATCGCCGGACACATCGACTTCGCCCTCGACGACCGGGCGCTGATCACGCTCCACGACCGCGAGCTCGACTGGCTGCCCGAGGAGGACCGCAAGCGGGTGCGGCGGCTCCAGCGGGAGTACGTGGAGCTCTGGGTCACCGTCGCCCGCGACGCCTACCCCGACCTGCCAGAACCGGACGCGCGGGCCGCGGTGCACGCCGTCTTCGGCCTGCTCAACTCCACCCGCCGGCTCTCCCGCCCCCACACCCTCCCGGACCGCGCGGCGACGGCGGCCCTGCTGCACCGCCTGGCCCGCGCGGCTCTGGCGGCGGCCGCCGACTGACCTCGTCACATCCGCGCCGTCCCCCACGTCAGGGTGGTGACGGCACGAACGACGGGACGGTCACGGCATGCACGAAGAGGAACTCCTGGCACGCCGCTTCGAGGCGGACCGCGACCACCTGCGGGCGGTCGCCCACCGGATGCTCGGCTCGCGCAGCGAGGCCGACGACGCGGTGCAGGAGGCGTGGCTGCGGCTGAGCCGCGCCGACACCGGCGAGGTGGTCAACCTCACGGGCTGGCTGACGACGGTGGTGGGGCGGGTCTGCCTCGACATGCTGCGCTCCCGCACCGCGCGGCGCGAGGAGCCACTGGAGGGGGCACCGACCGGCGTGGCCGCCGGCGCCGCCGGCGCCGATCCGGAGCACGAGGCGCTGCGCGCCGACTCGGTGGGTCTCGCCCTGCTGGTGGTGCTGGACACGCTGTCCCCGGCCGAGCGTCTCGCGTTCGTGCTGCACGACCTGTTCGGGGTGTCCTTCGACGAGATCGCCCCCATCGTCGACCGCACCCCGGCCGCGGCCCGCCAACTGGCCAGCCGCGCGCGGCGCCGGGTCCGGAGCGCGCCGGACGGGGCCCCGGCCCCCGACCCGGACCGCCAGCGCCGCGTCGTCGCCGCCTTCGCGGCCGCCGCCCGCGGCGGCGACCTCGCGGCGCTGCTCCGGCTTCTCGACCCGAACGTGACGGTCCGCTCCGCCCTGGGCACGATGCGGGGCGCCGACGCCGTGGCGTCGAACGCGATCACCTACGCGACGGCCGCCCGGTCCTCCCGCCTCGCCCTGATCGACGGCACCCCCGCCCTCGTCTCCCTCCACGACGGACGTCCGGTGGCGGTACTGGCCTTCACGATCATCGACGACCGGATCACGGAGATCGCCAGCTACCAGGACGCCACGTCGATCGCCCCCCTGCCGATCGTCTACCTGCCGGCCTGATTTCCCCCACCCACCCGCCCTCACCCGGCCCCGGCGGCCGAACGCGGGCCGCACCCCGCAGCCCGCAGTGTCGGCCGGATATCGGCCCGCCTGCGGCGGGAAGGGGCTGTGCCCCCGGGGAAGCATGTGGCGGGCAGACAGCCCCGGCACCGGCGACCGCAGAAGGCACCCCGGCCGTGCCGGCACAGCCCGGCACCGGCGCCCCGCCGTCCTTCCGCGGCTGGGCACCGGTACGGCCGGGTGCGCCGGTGGCCAGCCCTGGCACCGCAGCACGCGCAACGCGCCCTGCGGCCGGCGCCGGTTCGGGGCAGCACCCCGTCCTGCGGGAAGCGGGCGGGAGAGGCGGGCAGTCCCATCGCCGCCCAACGCCGAAGGCACCCCGACGCCGGCGCGGCCGGCCGTGCCGGCTAAGACGGGCCCGGTGGCCAGCCCGGCACCGGCCTCCGCCCCGGTGGAAAGGGCGGGCGAGTGGGAAACCCCCGCCCACCCCGCACCGCACCGCGGAACGCGGGTGAGCACACCGCCACAGGCCAAATGCGGCTGCGGCCAGTGCAGCTGGCCCGCACCAACACCACCCCCATCCGGCAGGGAAAGGGTGGGCGGGTGGGAAACACCGCACCGCACCGCGGAGCGTGGGTGGGCGTGGGGCCGCAGGGTGAAGGTGACCTGCGGCCCCACGCAGCTGGTCGTACCGACACCGCCTCCCGCCCCCGGCAGGGAAGGGGCGGGTGGGTGGGGGAAAGCCCCCGCGACACCAACCCGCGGCCGGCGGCGGGCAGACGGTAGGCGGCTACGCCGGCCGCGCCGGCTAGGCCGTCAGTTCCTGACGGAGCGCGTCCCGCAGGCGGGCCGCCCGGGCCGTGACCTCGGGGGGGCCGAGTTCCATGGCGCGCGTGCACCACGTGCCGCCCTCGGCCAGGTCGCCGCGCCGGGAGGCGAGCAGCGCGAGCTGCAGCGCGGCCCGGCCGTGGCCGGCCTCGGCGGCGCGGCGCCACCAGAGCGCGGCCTCCGGCTCGCTGCCCTCGCGGGCCAGCAGCAGCCCGAGGTTGAACGCGCCGTTGCGGCTGCCCGCCTCGGCGGAGGCCCGGTACCAGTGGGCCGCCGTCACCACGTCGTCCCTGGCCGCCGCGCACATGCCGAGCCGGACCTGGGCGCGGCGGTGGCCGCGCTCGGCCGCCGAGGTGTACCAGCGCTCGGCCGCCTCCTCGTCGCCGCGCCGCTCGATCAGCACGGCGAGCCGGAAGGCGCCCTCGACGCTGCCGCCCTCGGCGGCCCGGGTCAGGTGCTCCTCGGCGCGCCGCTGGTCGGCCTCGGAGCCGCCGGCCCGCAGCAGTTCGACGGCGATCTGCAGCGCCGCCTCCGGGTGGCCGGCCGCCGCGGCCTGCTCGTACCAGTGCCGCGCCTGCGCCGTCTCGTCCCGGCCGGCGTGCAGGATGCCGAGGTTGAACGCCGCGTCGACGCTGCCGGCCTCGGCCGCCTTGGAGAACCACGGCTCGGCGCCGGCCGCGTCGCCGCGCTGCAGCAGCAGCACGGCCAGCGCGTTGGACGCGTCCCGGTGGCCCGCGTAGGCGGCGCGCCGGTACCACTGCTCGGCCTGGGCCATCCGGCCCTGACCGGCGCAGAGCAGCGCCAGGTTGAAGGCGCCGTTGGTGTCGCCCGCGTCGAGCGCGGCCCGGTACCAGCGCTGCGCCTCCTGCCGCTCGCCGCGCTCCGCGCACAGCGCGCCGAGCGCGTTGGCCGCCGGTCCTTCGCCGTCCCGCGCGGCGCGCCGCCACCAGCGCTCCGCGGCGACCGCGTCGCCGCCGTCGCGGAGCAGGAAGCCGAGCGCGCTCGCGGCGCGCGGCTCGCCCGCCTCGGCGG